>NZ_JADBQN010000021.1:0-71396 GCF_014895915.1 Enterobacter cloacae complex sp. P13B | reverse complement strand
AATCCTCCCGGATGCACCATATTCTCTTCTTTTGTCTATTCCTTCGACGTTCCGTCAGCAATCACACTCTCTGTCAGCGACAAAAACCACCTTTTACGATAAAGTAATGCTTTGTTAATCGTTTAGCGAGAGCACGATGTACGCACAGTATGACGGTTTGATCTTCGACATGGATGGCACCCTCCTGGATACTGAACCCACGCATCGTCAAGCCTGGACCGAGGTCCTTGGCCGCTACGGCATGCGTTTCGACCTTCAGGCGATGATTGCCCTCAACGGATCCCCAACCTGGCGTATTGCGCAGGCCGTGATTGAACTGAATCAGGCCGATCTCGACCCACACCTTCTCGCGCGTGAAAAAACCGATGCGGTAAAAGCCATGCTTTTAGATACCGTACGCCCTCTGCCACTGATTGATGTGGTAAAAGAGTGGCACGGGCATCGCCCGATGTCTGTCGGGACGGGCAGCGAGAGCGCGATAGCAGAAGCGTTGCTCAACCATCTTGGCCTGCGCCACTATTTTTCTGCCGTGGTGGCCGCCGATCATGTTAAAAATCACAAGCCCGCGCCGGACACCTTCCTGCTTTGCGCAGAATTAATGGGCGTACCGGCGGCAAAATGCGTCGTGTTTGAAGATGCCGACTTCGGTATTCAGGCCGCGCGTGATGCCGGAATGGCGGCGGTGGATGTGCGCTTACTGTGAGTGACGCGCTGTCACTTGCCTCATTATTCGCCAGCAGTTTTCTAAGCGCCACGCTGTTACCGGGAAATTCGGAAGTGGTACTGGTGGCGATGCTGTTGTCCGGCGTGAGTCAGCCCTGGCTGCTTGTATTAATAGCAACAATGGGTAATAGCCTTGGAGGGCTGACTAACGTTATTCTTGGGCGTTTCTTTCCGCTGCGCGAAAAATCGCGCTGGCAGGAAAAGGCAGTCGGCTGGCTAAAACGCTATGGCGCTGCCACGCTGTTATTAAGCTGGATGCCTGTAATAGGCGATTTACTGTGTCTGCTGGCGGGATGGATGCGCATCTCCTGGGGACCGGTGCTCTTTTTTTTGTGCCTTGGCAAGGCGTTGCGCTATGTTCTCGTGGCGTGGGCAACACTACAGGGTATGACGTGGTGGCACTAATTGGTGGAATGAATACGCGACCTTCAATCGTCAACCATTACAATTATGCTGAGTAACATTACTTTGACAGGCGGGAGGTCAATTTGATCCCGGACGTATCTCAGGCGCTGGCCTGGCTGGAAAACCACCCTCAGGCTCTGAAGGGTATTCAGCGTGGTCTTGAGCGTGAAACGCTGCGCGTTAACGCGGACGGTAGCTTAGCGACGACGGGTCACCCGAAGGCGTTAGGCTCGGCGCTGACACATAAATGGATCACAACCGATTTCGCTGAAGCGCTGCTGGAGTTCATTACGCCGGTGGACGGCGATATTGATCATATGCTGACGATCCTGCGCGACATCCATCGCTACACCGCGCGCAATCTCGGCGATGAGCGTATGTGGCCGCTCAGCATGCCGTGCTATATCGAGCAGGGCCAGGAGATTGAGCTGGCGCAGTACGGCACGTCAAACATTGGTCGGCTGAAAACGCTCTATCGCGAAGGTCTTAAAAATCGCTACGGCGCGCTGATGCAGACGATCTCTGGCGTGCACTACAATTTCTCTTTGCCGATGGCGTTCTGGCAGGCGAAGGGGGGAGAAACGGATAAAGAAGCGATCTCCGCCGGTTATTTCCGTCTGATCCGCAACTATTACCGTTTTGGCTGGGTGATTCCGTATCTGTTTGGCGCGTCGCCTGCCATTTGTTCATCGTTCCTGCAGGGGAAACCGACCACGCTGCCGTTCGAAAAAACCGAGTGCGGAATGTACTATCTCCCGTACGCGACTTCTCTGCGCATGAGCGATCTGGGCTATACCAATAAATCGCAAAGCAATCTCGGTATTACGTTTAACGAATTGCACGAATATGTGGCAGGATTGAAGCGGGCGATTAAAACTCCGTCGGAAGAGTACGCGAAAATCGGCCTCGAAAAAGACGGAAAGCGCCTGCAAATCAACAGCAACGTATTGCAGATTGAAAACGAACTGTATGCGCCAATTCGTCCGAAGCGCGTGACGCGCAGCGGTGAAACGCCGTCGGATGCGCTGCAGCGCGGCGGCATTGAATACATTGAAGTGCGCTCGCTGGACATCAACCCGTTCTCACCGGTTGGCGTTGACGAGCAGCAGGTTCGCTTCCTGGATCTGTTTATGGTCTGGTGCGCGCTGGCGGATGCGCCGGAAATGAGTTCAGACGAACTGCTTTGTACGCGCACGAACTGGAACCGCGTGATTCTGGAAGGCCGTAAACCGGGTCTGACGCTGGGTATTGGCTGCGAAACAGCGCAGTTCCCGCTGGCTAAGGTAGGTAAGGATCTGTTCCGTGACCTGAAGCGTGTTGCCCGCACCCTGGACAGCATCGACGGCGGCGACGCGTATCAACAGATTTGCGACCAGCTGGTGGAATGCTTTGATAACCCGGAACTGACGTTCTCTGCGCGCATTTTGCGCACCATGATCGAGCAGGGGATTGGCGGCACGGGGCGTTCACTCTCAGCGGAGTACCGTGAGATGCTGATGCAGGAGCCGTTAGAGATCCTGAGCGAAGCGGATTTTGTCGCGGAGCGCGACGCGTCCCTGGTGCGTCAGAAAGAGGTTGAAGCGGCGGATACGGAGTCGTTTGAGGCGTTTCTGGCGAAGCAGGCTTAAGCAGAAAAGAAAAAGGCCACATCGCTGTGGCCAAAATATACATCTCTGAATTCAGGGATGATGATAACAAATGCGCGTCTTTCATATACTCAGACGTGCATTCTGTAGAAGAGTTCAGTTTATTTTAAAAAAAATCACTATCGGAGGTGACGTATGCCGTTATTAGATAGCTTTACTGTCGACCATACCCGTATGGAAGCACCTGCAGTCCGCGTGGCGAAGACCATGCACACCCCGCACGGCGACACGATCACCGTCTTCGATCTGCGCTTCTGCGTGCCGAATAAAGAAGTGATGCCGGAGAAAGGCATTCACACCCTGGAACACCTGTTCGCCGGTTTCATGCGTGACCACCTGAACGGTAACGGCGTTGAGATCATCGACATCTCTCCGATGGGCTGCCGTACCGGCTTCTACATGAGCCTGATTGGTCAGCCTGAAGAGAAACGCGTCGCCGATGCGTGGAAAGCGGCGATGGAAGACGTGCTGAAAGTGAAAGAGCAGAACCAGATCCCTGAGCTGAACGTTTACCAGTGCGGCACTTACCAGATGCACTCTCTGGAAGAAGCCCAGGAAATTGCCCGTCACATCATCGAGCGTGACGTTCGCGTAAACAGCAATGAAGAGCTGGCCCTGCCAAAAGAAAAACTGCAGGAGCTGCACATCTAGTATTGTGCCTGTGGATGCCCGGTGGCGCTTCGCTGGCCGGGCCTACAATCCTCATGACGACAACCACCACCTTCTCCTTTACCCATCGCCCGCTTGTGCCGTTTTCGCATGATTATGCTCATGGCGATAGCGAGCCGTGGCATGAGCACGACTGCGCGCAGTTGCTGCACAGCCTGACGGGCGTCGTGCGGGTCGATACCGCATCCGGCTGCTGGGTAGTGCCGCCCGGGCGCGGCGTCTGGCTACCGGCGGGGACACAGCACTCGCTTCGCATCACCGGCAACGTTGCAGCCCGCACGCTGTTTATCGATCCGCTGGCGCGAGCCGATCTCCCGGCGACCTGTCAGATCGTGCAGATCTCCCCGCTGCTGCGCGAGCTGATCCTCACCTCCCTGACGCTACCGGAGTCGTACTCGCCGGGAAGCCGTGACGAGCGCGTGTATGAGCTCATTCTGGATGAAATTCGCATCATGCCGGTGCTGCCGTTTTACCTGCCGGAGCCGGAAAGTGAAGCGTTACGCCAGCTATGTCGACAGGTCCGTCAGTTACCAGGTGAAAGCTGGAGCGGTCAACAGAGCGCGAGCTTGCTCGGCATGAGCGAGCGTACGCTGAACCGCCATTTTCAGCAGCAGACCGGGTTAAGCTACGGCGAGTGGGTGAGAAGGGCGCGCCTGCTGGAAGCCTTAGTGCGGCTGGCCCAGGGCCAGCCGGTGCTGCGCGTGGCGCTGGATCTGGGATACGGCAGCCACAGCGCCTTTACGGCGATGTTCCGCCGGACGATGGGTATCTCACCCAGCGATTACTTTAAGAACGACTGACCGCGTTAAACAGCGCCTGAAGCGACGCGCGCGCCACGTCGCTGTCAATGCCCACGCCCCAGCTGCTGGTGCCGTCCTGGAACAGGCAGCGGATATAGGCCACCGATCGGCTGTCGCTGCGTTCGCCCAGCGTATGTTCGTGATAATCCTTAATCATAAACGGCGCGTTGACCCAGCGGCTCAGGCCCTGCGCGGCAGCGGAGAGCAGACCATTGCCCTGACCCTCCAGCTGGCGCGTTCCCCCCTGCGTGACGACGCTTGCCGTCAGCCGCAGCTGGCCGTCCTGCTGGCCGTCGCTGCGGTAGGATTGCAGCGCCAGCTGCGGCGTCGTTACCAGCCCGTAGCGGGTGCGGAATAGCTGCCACAGCGCGTTCTGCGTCATTTCTTTCCCGTGGCGATCCGTTTCCTGCTGCACGTGCTGGCTAAAATCCTGCTGCAGGGCGCGGGGCAGCTTCAGGCCGTGGTTTTGCTCAATAAGCCAGGCGCTGCCGCTTTTTCCTGACTGGCTGTTCACACGGATCACCGCTTCGTAGGTGCAGCCGATGTCCTGCGGATCGACGGGCAGATAGGGCATCTCCCAGCGATCGCCAGGCCTGCGGGCATCAAAGCCTTTCTTGATGGCGTCCTGGTGCGAGCCGGAGAAGGCGGTATAGGCCAGCCGTCCTGCCCACGGATGGCGCGGATGGACAGGCAACTGATTGCAGGCCTCTACCGTTTCGACCACCCGATTCATATCGCTAAAGTCCAGATTGGGACTAATGCCCTGGCTGTAGAGGTTCATCGCCAGCGTTACCAGGCAAACGTTGCCCGTGCGTTCGCCGTTGCCAAAAAGGCAGCCCTCTACGCGGTCGGCCCCGGCCATCACCGCCAGCTCCGCGCTGGCGACGCCCGTTCCGCGGTCGTTATGCGGATGCACGCTGATGCAAACTTCGCGGCGGCGGCTGAAGTGGCGGCAGAAATACTCTATCTGATCGGCATAGACGTTCGGCGTACTGACCTCGACGGTAGCGGGTAAGTTGATCACCATTGGCCGTTCATCGCACGGCTGCCAGATCTCCGCCACGGCTTCACAAATCTCCAGCGCAAACTCCGGCTCGGTAAAGCAGAAAGTTTCCGGGGAGTACTCGTACTGCCAGCGGGTTTCAGGGTTCTCTTCACAAAGCTGGCGGATAAGCCGCGTAGCGCGGGTGGCCAGCTCGACGATCTGCGCTTTCTCCATACCGAACACCAGGCGGCGGAACAGCGGGGCGGTGGCGTTATACAGGTGGACGGTGGCCTGCTTCGCGCCGCGCAGGGATTCAAAAGTACGATGGATGAGATCTTCCCGCGCCTGTGTTAACACCTGAATCGTGACGTCATCCGGAATGCGGTTCTCTTCGATAAGCTTGCGGACAAAGTTGAAGTCGGTCTGCGAGGCGGACGGGAAGGCGACCTCAATCTCTTTAAATCCGCAGCCCAGCAGCAAATCCCAGAACTGCAGCTTGCGCGCGCTGTCCATCGGCTCGGCAAGCGCCTGGTTGCCGTCGCGTAAGTCTGTCGAGAGCCAGCGCGGCGCGCGGGTGATGGTCTGCTCCGGCCAGCGGCGGTCGGGCAATGAAACGGTGGGATAAGGCTGGTATTTGTCGGCGGGTGTGTTCAGCATGATGCGCTCCTGTTGTCTTTTCACTATCGTGAAGTGATTTCAGGAGCGCTGCTTTATCGAAACTGACAATCGCTGTCGCGTTCTGGACAACGCGAATTAGTGTGCCCCTCCGCCGCCGCCACCGGCGCCAAACGGCGGTCTGGCAAACCACACCAGCCCCAGCAGGACGATGAAGATCCCCGCCGATATCCAGAAAATCTCGTTTGCCGAGATAATCAGCCCCTGGTTGGTGATCTGCTGGGCAATCCAGCCGGATGCCTGCTGCTCCGTCATCCCCATGCCCTGAAGCTGACTGTACATCTGCTGGGCATTCGGATTGTACGGGTTCACCGCTTCGGTCAGCTGGGCGTGGTGCATCGATTCACGGTTGGTCCACAGGGTGGTGGTGATCGACGTCCCGATGGAACCCGCTAGCGTACGGGTGAAGTTCGACAGGCTTGATGCCGCCGCCAGACGCTCAGGCGGCAGGCCAGAGAGCGTAATGGTGGTCAGCGGCATAAAGAAGCACGCCACCGCAAAGCCCTGAATGAACTGCGGCCACGCCGAGGCGCCAAAGTCCATTCCCGGCTCAAAGGTATACGCGCGCCAGTAGAAGCACACGGCGTACATAATGAAGCTGAACGTCACCAGCCGACGCATGTCGAGCTTGTGGGCGAAGCGGCCAATAATCGGCGACAGCAGAACCGGGATCACCCCAACGGGCGCTGAGGCCAGACCCGCCCAGGTCGCGGTATAGCCATACACCTCCTGCAACAGCTGCGGCAGCAGAACAATCGCGCCGAAGTAGAGCATATAGGCGAGGCTGATACACAGGCAGCCGATGGTGAAGTTTCGCGATTTGAAGAGCGAGAGATCGACAATTGGATTGTCGTCCGTCAGCTCCCAGACAATCAGGAAGCTTATCGACACCACCGCGACAATGGTCAGGATGATGATCTCCTGCGAGTTGAACCAGTCGAGCTCTTTACCGCGGTCGAGCATGATCTGCAGACTGCCGATACCCAGGATCAGCAGCGCCAGCCCGATGCTGTCGATACGGCGCTGTTCGGTGCGCGTCTCTCGTCCCCGCAGCGACTGCAGCGTCATCAATACCACGACGGCGCCAATCGGTACGTTGATAAAGAAGATCCAGCCCCAGTGGTAGTTATCGCTGATGTACCCGCCCAGAATCGGTCCGCAGATAGGCGCGACGATAACGGTCATTGACCACAGCGCCAGCGCGACCGAACGTTTTGCTGGGGGGTAGTTGCTCAGCAGCAAACTCTGCGACAGCGGGATCAGCGGCCCGGCGACAATCCCCTGAATGACGCGGAAGAAAATCAGCATCGTCAGGCTGCTGGACATGCCGCACGCCCAGGAGGCAAGAACAAACGCTACCGTGGACCAGAGGAACAGCTTCACCTCACCGACGCGCTTCGCCAGCCAGCCGGTGATAGGGATGGAGATGGCGTTTGCCACCCCAAACGAAGTAATGACCCAGGTCCCCTGGCTCAGCGACGAGCCAAGGTTGCCGGCGATGGTTGGGATCGCCACGTTTGCGATGGTGGAGTCCAGCACCTGCATGAATGTCGCCAGCGACAGCGCAATGGTCATAATGACCAGCTGCGCGCCTTCCAGCGGTTTTTGCGGCTTTTGCTGTTGCATAACGCTCACCTTCGGATTAACCGGCGTTTGCCTTCACGATGTCATCGATCAGTTTGTTGACCGGATCGAGGCTAATTTCACGGGCGTTACTTTCATAAACCGGGCTGCTACGCACCTGGCTTGCCAGGATCTGACCGTCGCGGTTGGCGGTATCGACCGTCACAAGCGTGGAGAGGCCGATACGCAGCGGGTGATCCGCCAGCTGTTTGGCATCCAGCTCGATACGCACGGGCAGACGCTGAACCACTTTAATCCAGTTACCGGTGGCGTTTTGCGCAGGCAGCAGGGAGAAAGCGCTGCCGGTCCCCATATCCAGACCCACCACTTTCCCGGTGTACTTCACGTCATCGCCGTAGATGTCGCTGACGACCGTCGCGGTCTGGCCGATACGCATATGAGCGAGCTGCGTCTCTTTAAAGTTGGCGTCTACCCACAGGTTGTCTGCCGGCACGACCGCCATCAGCGGCGTGGTCGGGCTAATCTGCGCCCCTGGCTGGACGGAACGGCGGGAGACGTAGCCGGTCATCGGGCTGACGATTTTGGTACGCTGCAGGGCAAGCCATGCGTTGCGTACTTCAGTCGCCGCCTGTTGTACGGCGGGCTGGTTTTCGAGGCTGGTGCCGAGCACCATCGCCTGGTTGGCGTTGTACTGTTGAATCGCCACGTCCAGCTGTGCCTGGGCACTGGCAACCGCGTCGCGCGCGTGCTGCAGCTCTTCACGGCCAATCAGGTTAGCGGTGCCGAGCGGTACACGGCGGTTCAGGTCGCTCTGCGCCTGCGCGAGTGCGGTTTTCTGCACGTCGATATTGGCCTGCAGCTGTTTACTGTTGATCATCAGCTGGCGGGTTTGACGGACGCTGGAGGCCAGCGCGGTCTGGGCTTTCTCAAAGGCCTGCTGGGCGTCGGTTGGATCGAGGGTCACCAACACATCGCCTTTTTGCACAAAGTCGGTATTGTCAGCCCAGACTTTCGTCACGCTGCCCGACACCTGCGCCATAATCTGTACCTGGTTCCCTGCCACGTATGCGTCGTCAGTCTCTTCTGCATGACGCAATACTAAAAACCAATAGATCCCATATGCCACGGCAATAATAATAAAGAGCAAGGTCAATAGAAGAAGGGCACTTTTACGTTTGCCTTTCTTATTGGCCGGTTGCTGCGGGGTAGTGCTCTCCGCATTTGCGCTCATTGTTGTTCTCCACGATCTTCTTATTTTCACATCGGCTAAGCCGACCTGTTGTCAGAAAGGCCAGCAGTGTGACGTGCTGGCCTGTCGGTTTTCTTATATAAATCTGGATTGTTGAGCGTGTCGTCGCGTTAGCGCAGCGCCTCAAGAACAGCGCCTTCTTCATCCATCTGGTCCAGACGGGTGAGCAGCTTGCGAGTGATGTGCTCAAGCTGGTCGCGCTCGGAAGTACTGAGGGCAGACCAGAGTTTGTGCAGGCAATTGTGCTGAGGTGGCAGCACCTCACGCAGGAACTGGTGACCTTTATCGGTCAATTGCAGATGCAGGCAGCGGCGATCGTTATCGCTTTCACGGCGCTCAATCCAGCCGCGCTTTTCCAGCTCATCGGCAATACGGGTCGCATTGGTACGGGACGATCCCAGCGCGCAGCTCAGCTCAGAAGGCTGAATGCTATGGTTTTCCTGAGACTCCAGCGTAATCAACGCCATAAACAACGTCTCGTTAATCCCTTGAGCTTTCAGCATTTTATTACGATTTTCCAGTAGCTTACCCTGCATGTGCATGCACAGGCGGGTCAGCAGGATTTCCTGATACGGGAAGTCCTCATGACGACTGGCGCGGAATTTAAGCATTTGTTCAATGGGCGTAAACGAACTATCCATTTTGGGCATAACCTCATTAATTACAGCCGATATAGTAACGATGGTGACAAATAATGTAAATGAATTATTTGTGCGGTTATATCCGCCAAACGAATGCCACCATCAAAGAGCGCCGGGTAAGTCCGTGACCCGGTGAGCACAGAAAGCGTAGGGTATAAACCCGCTGAAGAGAGGATGTGGGGACGGGGGTCTGAACTATTCATGCCAATTGTAGATATGTCACCCACATTAAAATTTCTGGGATAAATGATTACGTTTACATTAACAGACTGCCGGGCCCCTTTACACCCTAAGAGGCCCAAAGCAATGTAAAACTTAATGAATTGCTTCCTGACGATGATAGCCGCGCCACCATACAACCAGGTTAAGCGCGGCGACGATTGCTCCTATCCCGCACACACCTGACCAGCCGGCATGCTGCCACGCCGACGCTGATATTAACGAACCCGCCGCACCACCAATGAAGTAGCTGGTCATGTATCCGGCCGTGAGGCGGTTACGCGCCTCGGGCTTCACGCGGTAAATCACGGTCTGGTTGGTGATGTGCACACCCTGTACGGTGAGATCGAGCACCAGAATACCGACGATCAGCGCCAGCACCGAGACGTGCCCATACCAGATGGCCGCCCAGGAGAGCAGGAGCAAAATCAGTCCGGCTGTCGTGGTCATGTGCGATTTACCTTTATCAGCCAGCCCGCCTGCCGGGCGAGCGCCCAGTGCACCGGCGGCACCGGCCAGACCGAACAGACCAATCACCCCTTCGGAATAATTGAACGGCGGTGCTGCCAGCAGAAACGCCATTGACGTCCAGAGAATGCTGAAGTTGGCGAAGGTTAAACACCCCAGCAGAGCGCGGGTGCGCAGCAGTTTATCCTGCGTGAACAGACTAAACACGGAGGCCAGAAGCTGCGGGTAATTCAGGTGGTTCTCCTGCTTCACCTTCGGCAGCCCGCGCCACAGCGCCAGCGCCATCACCACCATCAATACGCTCGCCACCCAGTAGACGGTGCGCCAGCCGCCGAGGCTTGCCAGCAGCCCGGCAACGGTTCGCGCCAGCAGAATGCCCAGTAGCAGGCCGCTCATGATAGTGCCGACCACTTTGCCGCGTTTTTCCGGCGAGGCGAGCGTTGCGGCGAGAGGCACCAGGATTTGCGCGACGACGGAGAAAAGCCCCGTTAGCGCGGTACCGACGATCATCATCGTCAGCGACTGGCTGCTGGCGGTGATCAGCATGCCGCCTGCCGCCAGAAGCGTCATAGAGACGATAAGCATCCGGCGCTCAAACATATCGCCCAATGGCACCAGGAACAGCAGCCCTGCCGCATAGCCGAGCTGCGCAGCGGTGACGATAAAGCCGGCGGAGCTGGCTGAAAGATCGAAGGCGCGCGCGATAGTATCAAGCAGAGGTTGTGCGTAATAGTTGCTGGCGACTGCCAGACCCGTTGCCACGGACATTAAAAGGATGAGTGCGGGGCTAAGCCCCTGAGATGTTTTTGTCATTAGTTTCAGGAATCGTGAGTTAAGTGATTATTTTTCCGGAAACCATAATAGCTAATGATTGAGAATGTTGGGGGATTGTTATGTGTGTGTTTGTGCGGTTAATCCCCTCACCCTAACCCTCTCCCCAGAGGGGGGGCGGGCCGGGGTGAGGGGTAAGGTTGTGTTGTGTTTTTACTTCTGCGCCGCAAGCGCCTCTTTCACCCAGCCATCAAACTGCTGCTGGTGGGCTTTTATCCAGCCATCCACGTGGCCTTTAACATCCGCCTCAGAGGATTTGCCCGCGTGCATCATCGCATTCTGGGCGTTGATGTCCGCCAGCGGCAGCTTCATCACCGAGAACAGCTTCGCCGCAGCCGGGTTTTTCTCCGCCCAGGCTTTGTTCGCCACGATGTGCATGGTGTTCACCGGGAAGCCATAGTTCATGCCGTTCGGCAGTTTGGTGTCGATATCTTTCTGCTCGCCCGGTAGTGAGGAGAAGGGCACCTGTAACCACACCACGTCTTTGCCCGGCTTCAGCACGTCGCTGACCCAGTACGGCGTCCAGGTGTAGTAGATCACCGGCTTGCCTTCTTTAAAGCGGGCAATGGTGTCGGCCATCATCGCGGAGTAGTTGCCGTGGCTCACGTCGACGGTTTTCGCCAGATCGAACGCTTTGTTCTGGTGGTTAATCACCGCTTCGCAGCCCCAGCCCGGCGAGCAGCCCATCATGTCGGCCTTGCCGTCACCGTTGGTGTCGAACAGTCTGGCGATCTTCGGATCTTTCAGCTGCTCAATATTGGTGATGTGGTACTTATCAGCGGTTTTCTTGTCGATCAGATAACCCTGCGCCGCGCCGGTCACGAAGGTGCCTTCGCGATAGAATTTCTTATCGCCACCTGCGGCGGCATACATGTCGTCGTGCAGCGGCTGCCAGTTCACGGCGGTAAAGGTGGCATCACCGGAGGCAATCGAGGTGTAGCCCACGTTGTAATCCACTTCGCTCGGCGTGTTGACCGTATAGCCCAGCTTTTCCAGCGCACGGCTGACGATCAGGGTCTGGAAGCTCTCTTCCGAAATGGTGCTCTGCACCGGCTGCACGGTAATGCCTTTGCCCGGCAGGTCAGCGGCAAACGCGCTGGTGGAGACAAGGGTGGCAAACGCTGTGGCAAAAAGTACGTTATGTCGCATCGTTGTTCCTTATTTTGTAAAGGGGCGGGTGAGTAACCCGACAGGGCCGGTGGTGTACCAGCGACGGTTGCCGCGACTGCGTGAATCACGACCGACAGCCTGGGTCAGGCGGTCAAGGATAATGGCGAGGATCACAATCCCGACGCCGCCGACGGTCGCCAGCCCCATGTCGAGACGGCCAATACCGCGCAGCACCATCTGGCCGAGACCGCCAACGGCGATCATCGAGGCGATCACCACCATAGACAGCGCCAGCATCAGCGTCTGGTTAACGCCCGCCATAATGGTCGGCATCGCCAGCGGAAGCTGAACCTTAAACAGCATCTGACGCGGGCTGGCGCCGAACGAGCGCGAGGCCTCAATCAGATCCGCCGGCACCTGGTTAATCCCCAGGATCGTCAGGCGAATAATCGGCGGCAGGGCGAAGATAATGGTCACCACCACGCCCGGCACGTTGCCGATGCCGAACAGCATCACGATAGGCACCAGATAGACGAACGCCGGGGTGGTCTGCATCGCATCCAGCAGGGGACGAATAATCTTCGCCGACCGCGGGCTGCGCGCCAGCCAGATCCCCATCGGCAGGCCGATGACAATGCAGAAGAGCAGGGCGGTCAGCACCAGCGCCAGGGTAATCATCGCCTGAGACCACGCGCCAATCGCGCCGATGGCGATCAGGGAGATCAGCGTGGCGACGCCCATACCCGCGCTACCGAACTGCCATGCGATCAGCGAGAACAGGATTATCGCCACGGGCGCCGGCATGCCCAGCATCAGCTGCTGGAAGCCGTTCAGGATGTAATCCACCGGGATGCGGATCCCCTGGAACACCGGGCGGAAATGGGTAACGACCCAGTCGATCCCCTCTGTTACCCAGCTGTCCAGCGGGATCAGCGTCTTGTGGAACGGATCCATAATATTGAAATGCTCTGGCGCAGGCGCGGGTGCGCTGTTGAGCCAGTCCGCCGCGCCGCCGCCGTCGGCAGGTGCGGGCGTGGAACCCCACGCATCGGCAGATTGCGCCGCGCTGTCCGCAGCTTCAGTGGTACCCCATGGGTTTGATTGATCAGCCATTGTTTGCCCCCTCGCGATCTAAAGCCTGTAGCAGCATCCGTTTTGAGATGATGCCAACGTACTGTTGTTCTTCACCGACAACCGGCACGGCGCAAGGCGCCTGACCCACGTGAGAGAGCAACTCGCTAAGCGGCGTTTCGGCATCCACGGCAAGTGGAGCGTCAATCAACGCCGCATCGATTCCCTGGTTTTCGCTCAGGGCGGTTTTCAGAGAGTCGATGGAGACAACGCCGACAAATTTATTACCGCGTTCAACCAGATAACCGTATTCACGGTCTTCATCCTGCAACAGCTTCAGCGCGGAGCGCGGGCCGAAGCCTGGCGTTTTTCGAATAATGCCGTTTGGCGTTCGGCGGGCAATATCTTTCGCGCTAAATACCTGGCTAATATCCACGCCGCGGAAGAAGGTGCGCACGTAATCATTCGCCGGATTATTCAGAATTTCATCCGGCGTGCCGACCTGCACCACTTCGCCATTTTGCATAATGGCAATGCGGTCGCCAATACGCATGGCTTCATCGAGATCGTGAGAAATAAAGACAATGGTGCGCTGGTGTTTGGCCTGTAATTTTACCAGCTCATCCTGCATCTCGGTGCGAATTAAAGGATCGAGGGCGGAGAAGGCTTCATCCATTAATAATATGTCTGGATTAATGGCTAACGCGCGGGCTAATCCAACGCGCTGACGCATCCCGCCCGAAAGCTCGTCCGGGTAGGCATGAGCGTAATTTTCCAGCCCAACCTGACGCAAAGCATCCAGGGCTTTTTCCTGACGTTCCTGAGCAGGCGTGCCGGCTAATTCCATACCGAAGGCGGTATTATCGAGCACCGTCATATGCGGCATCAGCGCGAATGACTGAAACACCATTGCGATCTTCTTTCTGCGCACCTCGCGGAGTTCTGCGTCTGAGATTCTGGCGATATCCACGCCGTCAATCAGCACCTGTCCGCGGGTGGGTTCAATCAGGCGATTGAGAAGGCGAACCATAGTGGATTTACCCGAACCGGATAACCCCATGATGACAAAAATCTCGCCTTCTTCAATGGCCAGACTGGCGTCTTTAACGCCAAGCGATAGCCCGGTTTTTTCCAGAATTTGCTCTTTCGAAAGGCCTTTCTCAATATATTTGAATGCGCGCTGCGGGTGCTCGCCAAATATTTTATAAAGATTTTTCACTTCTAATTTAATTGCCATGCAATAGAGAGTGTCCTGTTATTTGTTTATGTCGATATGATTACCATGGTAAATTGTTAACGGGCATAACCCTAACATACTGAGAATCTGAGACAACCCTGAGTTGGCCTGGCGCCGGAATTTTGTTGCAAGCGAAACGGCTGAATTTCCCATGAATAAAGGGCTGAGGGCGGTTTGAATTTTTCTCAATTTTTTGCTGCTGCGTCGGGAAATTCGCCTGAATCGGTGTGATTCAGGCGAATATGACGGGGAAATTACAGTGTAGTGCCTGGTGAAATAGTGGTGTGGAAATAATGAGATTTATATTTAATTAATGAACGTTAATTCATACATTAAAAATCCCAATCCTCATCTTCTGTCTCCACCGCTTTACCCATCACGTACGACGATCCGGACCCGGAGAAGAAATCGTGGTTTTCGTCCGAATTGGGCGACAGCGCCGCGAGGATCGCCGGGTTTACCTCCGCCATCTCCGGCGGGAAAAGCGCGTCGTAGCCCAGGTTCATCAGCGCTTTGTTCGCGTTGTAGCAGAGAAACGCCTTCACGTCCTCTTCCCAGCCCGTTCCGGCGTACAGCTCTTCGGTATAGCTCAACTCGTTGTCATACAGATCCATCAGCAAATCGAGGGCGAAACCTTTGAGTTCCTCGCGTTTTTCCGGGCTGACTTTCTCCAGCCCTTTCTGATACTTATAGCCGATGTAATACCCGTGCACCGCCTCGTCACGGATAATGAGGCGAATCAAATCGGCGGTGTTGGTGAGCTTGCCCCGGCTCGACCAGTACATGGGCAGCCAGAAGCCGGAATAGAAGAGGAAGGATTCCAGGAACACGCTGGCGATCCTCTTCTTCAGCGGCTCGTCGGCGCGGTAATACTCCAGCACCAGCTCCGCCTTGCGCTGCAATGACGCGCTCTCTTCGCTCCAGGCGTAGGCCGCGTCCACGTCTTTGGTCTGGCACAGCGTGGAGAAAATCGAGCTGTAGGAGCGGGCGTGCACCGCCTCCATAAAGCTGATGTTCGACATCACCGCCTCTTCGTGCGGCGTCAGCGCGTCGCTCATCAATGCGGGCGCACCGACGGTATTCTGAATGGTGTCCAGCAGCGTCAGGCCGGTAAAGACGCGGATCGTCAGCTGCTGTTCGGCGTGGCTCAGCGTCTGCCAGGCTGGAATATCATTGGAGAGCGGCACCTTTTCCGGCAGCCAGAAGTTGCTGGTCAGGCGGTTCCACACCTCCAGGTCTTTATCGTCCTGAATCTTGTTCCAGTTAACGGCACTCACGCGTGACAGTTTCATCCTTTCTCCTTACAGCGCGCAGGACACGCAGCCTTCGATTTCGGTGCCTTCCAGCGCAAGCTGGCGCAGGCGAATGTAGTACAGCGTTTTGATGCCTTTCTTCCAGGCGTAAATCTGCGCTTTGTTGATATCCCGCGTGGTGGCGGTGTCCGGGAAGAAGAGCGTCAGCGACAGCCCCTGATCCACGTGTTTTGTCGCCTCGGCGTAGGTATCAATGATTTTTTCCGGGCCGATCTCGTACGCGTCCTGGTACAGAGCCAGGTTCTCATTGGTCATAAACGGGGCAGGGTAGTAGACGCGTCCGGTTTTGCCTTCCTTACGAATTTCAATCTTCGACACGATCGGGTGAATGCTCGACGTGGCGTGGTTGATGTAGGAAATCGAACCGGTTGGCGGTACCGCCTGCAGGTTCTGGTTATAAATGCCGTAGCGCATCACGTCGTCGCGCAGCTGCTGCCACATCTCGCGCGTCGGCAGGGTAATGCCGGCGCGGTCAAACAGCGCGCGCACTTTTTCGGTTTTCGGCTGCCAGTCGCCTTCCAGATACTGGCTGAAATACGCCCCGCTGGCGTAGCGCGACTGCTCAAAGCCTGCGAACCGCTGGTTGCGCTCGCGCGCCAGCATCATTGAGGTATGCAGCGCATGCCAGGTGACGGTGTAGAAATAGAGATTCGTGAAATCCAGCCCTTCCGGGCTGCCGTAGGCGATGCCTTCCCGTGCCAGATAGCCGTGCAGGTTCATCTGCCCCAAGCCGATGGCGTGCGACGTGGCGTTGCCCGCCTCAATGGACGGCACGCTGCGGATGTGGCTCATGTCCGATACCGCTGTCAGCCCGCGAACGGCGGTCTCCACCGTGCGGCCAAAATCCGGCGAATCCATGGTGTGGGCAATATTGAGCGACCCGAGGTTGCAGGAGATATCTTTGCCGATCTCCGCGTAGTCCAGGTTCTCGTCGTAAGCGGAGGCGCTGTTGACCTGCAAAATTTCCGAGCACAGGTTGCTCATGTTGATGCGCCCGGCAATCGGATTGGCGCGGTTTACCGTATCCTCGTACATGATGTACGGATAGCCGGATTCAAACTGAATTTCCGCAAGCGTCTGGAAGAAATCGCGGGCGTTGATGTATTTCTTGCGGATGCGATCGTCTGCAACCAGCTCGTCATAAAGCTCGCTTATCGCCACGTCGCCAAACGCTTTGCCGTAGATCCGTTCAACGTCATACGGCGAGAAGAGCGCCATGTCGGCATTCTCTTTGGCCAGCTTAAACGTGATATCCGGGATCGTCACGCCGAGCGACAGGGTTTTGATGCGGATTTTTTCGTCGGCGTTTTCGCGCTTGGTATCGAGAAAACGCAGGATGTCCGGGTGGTGCGCGTGCAGGTAAACCGCCCCCGCCCCCTGGCGCGCGCCAAGCTGGTTGGCATAGGAAAACGCATCTTCCAGCATCTTCATCACCGGGATCACGCCGGAGGATTGGTTTTCGATGCGCTTGATCGGCGCGCCCGCTTCCCGCAGGTTCGAGAGCAGAAACGCCACGCCGCCGCCGCGTTTGGAAAGCTGCAGCGCCGAGTTCACCGCACGGCCAATCGACTCCATATTGTCTTCGATGCGCAGCAGGAAGCAGGAGACCAGCTCGCCGCGCTGGGCTTTACCACAGTTGAGAAACGTCGGCGTAGCGGGCTGGAAGCGGCCGGAGAGGATCTCTTCCGTCAGCCGTTCAGCCAGCGCTTCATCGCCCTGGGCCAGCGTCAGGGCCACCATCACGGTGCGATCTTCAAAGCTTTCTAAATAGCGTTTGCCGTCGAAGGTTTTCAGGGTGTAGCTGGTGTAATACTTCCATGCGCCAAGAAACGTCTGGAAGTGAAAACCGCTGGCGTGCGCACGTTCAAACAGTCTTACCACGAAGGGACGATCGTAGCGGGCCAGGACGCGCTCCTCGTAGTAGCCCTCGTTAACCAGATAGTCGAGACGTTCATTCTGGCTTGCAAACGTCACGCTGTTGGGCCGCACGTGGGCGGCGAAAAAAGCCTCTACCGCCTCGCGATCTTTGCCAAACTGAATGCGCCCCTCCCGGTCATAGAGGTTAAGCATCGCGTTTAATGCGTGGTAGTCCGGCGTCGCCTGAATTACCCGTTCTGCGGTTGTCGTTGCCAAAATTCGTTCACTCCTTTACGCACGTTTTCTACGTCCTGCTGTGTCCCCATCAGTTCAAAACGATAGAGATACGGCACGCCGCATTTTTGAGAGATGACATCCCCGGCGCGGCCAAAGGCATCGCCAAAATTACGATTGCCCGCCGCGATCACGCCCCGAATCAGTACCCGGTTATGAGGATCGTTCAGAAAGCGGATCACCTGGCGAGGTACTGCTCCTGCCGTACCGCCGCCGCCATAGCTGGGCACCACCAGAATGTAAGGTTCGTCTACCTGAATGCGCTCCCGCTCATTGAGCGGAATACGCACCGCTGGCAGCCCGAGGCGCTCAATAAAGCGCAGCGTGTTTTCTGAGCTGCTGGAGAAGAAGACCAGCACACTCATGCACGCGTGGCCTGAGCGCTCAGGCGGTTAATCATGTCCGGGCGAAAGCCAGACCAGCTGGTATCACCGGCAATGACCACCGGAAGCTGACGAAATCCCTGTTCGCGCAGGGTATCCGCGGCATCGGGCACCAGGTCGATATTTACCATCTCAAACGCCACGCCGCGGCTCTCCATCGCCCGTTTGGTGGCGTGGCACTGAACACAATCGTTACGAGTGTAAATAATAATGCTCATGATTCGTATTTCCATTTAGAATGAGAAAACGGCGCGAGTTAACGCGTCATAGAGTGTGTGTCTTTCTTAAGGGAATACTAGATGTAGTTGATAAAAGATTCAACCATACAAGATATGGGAAATTCAGATTAATATTGCCCTGATGATGAGCACAGCGGGGCAGGGCGGGCTGTACGGGTTTTTCAGGCTTACAGGCATAAAAAAGCCCCGGCGCCTGAGGCTACCGGGGTTGAGAATGCGGGCTTACTTACGCAGGCTGAGCAGGGCTCCGACAAAAATGCCGACCGCCGCGACGGTTCCCAGCGTACACAGTGGTTTTTCACGTACGAAGGTCGTAGCACAGCTTGCCATGTCGCAGGCCGCCTGCGTAGCGCGTGAACGTCCGTTCATACGGGCGCGGGTTTCACGGAGCAGAGACTGAGCCTTACGTTTCGCAGCATCTGCTTCATCCTTTGCATCGGATCCCCAGGATTTCAGCACTTCCTCAAGCGTGTCCGCTAATTGGCTGACATCATTACGAATATCCTGCGCGTCGTCGTTAATATCGTTTCGGTTCGGTCTGTTAAACATACGATCCTCCGTAATTTTGTGTTCCCGTTTAGTTTAGTTCAGAAATTTAATATCTGAAGCGCGTCACGCGTTATCCGCCAGTTTATGGACTATTCTGAAAGCCCTGCTAATGCTGATTACTGTAAGGTTGCCGGGCAGGAAAAGATAACGAGGAAAAGATATGTATTTACGACCTGACGAGGTGGCACGCGTTCTTGAAAAAGAGGGATTCACCATGGATGAGGTGACGCCAAAAGCGTATGGATATCGCCGCGGCGAGAATTATGTTTATGTTAATCGTGAAGCCAGGATGGGACGTACCGCTCTCATTATTCACCCGACGCTGAAAGACAGAAGTCTGTCATTTGCTGAGCCTGCCTCGGATATTAAAACCTGCGATCACTATCAGCAATTTCCGCTCTATTTAGGCGGTGAACGGCATGAGCATTATGGTATTCCGCACGGTTTCAGTTCGCGTATGGCGCTGGAGCGGTTTCTGAAGGGACTGTTTGGCGACGTACAGTAAATCTGCGACTGGCTTTCGCCAGTCGCTTCACATTACGCTTTTACCTGGCCGTACTGGCTGACCTTAAACAGGCGGCGGCAGTAGTCGAGGAAATAGCCGTATACCGCACCCATCAGCATTGATACCACGATATTCGAACTGACCGCTGCGGCGATCTGGTGCCAGTCCGCGCCCACTGTCAGGAGAATAGCCACGTAGACCGGCGACTGGAACGTGACGTACGCCAGCACGTCGGCAAGATTTTTCATCCAGCCCGCCGGGCTGATGCGGCGCGCGAAACGCATAACGGCATCGCGGTATAGCCCGTAAGGCCATGCGATAATAATATTGACCGGGATCGCCACCAGACGAGAAGAAAGTGACTGCTCGAAGGTCATTCCGGAGAGGAATATTTCAATCAGCATGTTCACAACGGAACAGTAGACAACCATCGCGAAAGTATCCGCCACCGCGTGGCGCAGGCGAGATTGCGGCGAGAACATGTCTGAACTCCTTGAGAAGAACGCAGTGGAATCGGTTTTCCTTCAGCGGCTAGTGCTTTAGGTTGGTTTGTTTGAGGTGTATAGCGTATATCTCTATGTTTGAACTAACAACTAGTGATTAATTTTTATTTACTCGCCTTTTGTCCACAAAATTCTCTAAAATCGGTTGTTTTTTATCCGGTTCGTTATAATCTGTCTCATCAAATGTTTTACTTATATAAATCAGTGTCTTAGATGTTTTGCTTTTGACGCAGAAATCCACTCCCCTGATGAGAGCGCAGTATGCTGTGATTTGGATTAAAGTTGACCATTTATATTGATTTGGTGATTAGATCTACATGTTTCCCGCCAATGCTATGCGCTATTATTAACGGCGATATTTAAATATATTTACATTTATGCCCGTTTGGACCTTTGGGTAGATATTTCAACTGAAATGAATTATTCTTGGGGCGATTTATCTATTTACCCCAAAGAAAAGGTTTTCAATAATATGTCTTTGACGTTACAGAATCTTAATAATATCCGAACCCTGCGCGCGATGGCGCGAGAATTAACCCTGGACGTTCTTGAGGAAATGCTGGAAAAGGTCAGGGTCGTTACTGAAGAAAAACGCAATGAGCTGGCGGAATTAGAGCAGCAGCGCGCTGAACAGCAGGAAAAAATTAATAACCTGCTGGAACTGATGAAAGCCGATGGTATTTCTCCGACTGACCTGCTGGGTTCAGAACTGGCGCAGGCGGGTAAACCGACTAAAAAGCGTAAACCGCGTGAAGCGAAATATCGCTTTATTGACCAGAACGGTGAAGAAAAAACGTGGACCGGCCAGGGCCGCACGCCGAAGCCTATTGCCAGCGCGCTGGCAGAGGGTAAATCACTGGATGATTTTCTGATCTAATACGTGGACCGGGCGGAACAAGCCGCCCGGTTGTCTGTTCAGCAGACGCCGAAATCACCTTCTTCGGTATACGGCGCCAAATCGGCCGCTTTCAGCGTATATTTCTCGCCTTGTTCATTGCTGGCCTGTACCGCCACCACGTTTTCACCGTTCACTTCGAGCACTTTCAGCTTTGGGCCGCCTTTTAGCGGTTGCACATAATCACCGACAGAAAACATATAACCTCCTCATCGTTTTAGCGATCTTCACCTTAGCCGACGTCTGATGCCGGGTACAGCGTAATTCATTGATTACTGCTTATGAGGTATGACGGTTCCACGGCATCACTTTCAGCAACCGTGCCATACCGCAAAAACCTGTCACACCGGCGAACAGAAGCCCGGCCAGCTTCCAGCCCTGAATCCCCCCCTCAACCACGAAGGCCTGAGCCGACAATAAGAGAAAGAGACATGATGTTTCCTTACGGTCAATTTATGAGTAGTAGAACATTTAAGGAAGGGCTTAAGCCAGTGTAAAGAGGGTAAAGGCAGGTAAAAGCGCGAGAGACGAATGGCAGTAACCCGTAAACTGGCTATGCTTAGAGAAATGTCTCTTTTTAATTTTCAATTGGTTAGCTTGCACGGAGTGATTATGGGTTTTTGGCGCGTTGTTTTTACGATTATTCTCCCGCCGCTGGGCGTGCTGCTTGGCAAGGGACTGGGCTGGGCGTTTATTCTGAACATCCTTCTGACCATCCTGGGTTACTTCCCGGGTCTTATCCACGCGTTTTGGGTGCAGACGAAAAACTAAGCACGCCACAGTAAATCACTGTATATACCGGTTAATACGCCTTCCGGGCCAAACTGCTGTTTGATCCAGCGCGTCACCTGGCCGGTCGCCGCATGCTGCGTGGCGAGCAGCATGCGCGAGTCCTGACGCGGATTGTTAATACGCCGCGTGATGAGCAGACCGTCTTCCATCGCTTCTCTTGCCATGTATTCCGGCAAAAAGCCAATCCCTTCCCCCAGAATCTGGCACTGGCACTTGGTGTTGAAATCCGGCACCAGAATTGCCTCCTGCCCGTGCAGCAGCCAGCCGACCTTCTTGTTGATAGTATGCGCGGTATCTTCCACCATGATGTTGGGGTACAGGCGCAACTGGCTCTCCGCAATCGGTTCGGGAACAAAGGCGAGGGGATGTTCCGGCGCGATGGCAAACACCCAGCGAATGGCGCCAATTTCGGTGTAATCAATCCCGCCGCCGTCCAGCAGCGTATCCGGCGCGCCAATCGCGATGTTGGCCTGATTGTTGATGATCGAATCCCATACGCCGTTATACACCTCGGTCGTCACCGTGATCTGGCAGGTGGGAAACTGCTTTTTCAGCACCTGCAGCAAACGCGCGGTATGGCGCGGCGTATACAAGAGCTGATTAATGCAGATGCGCACTCGCGCCTCGATGCCCTGCGAAATGGTATCAATCCCGCGCTTGATGGCGTGGAAGTCGTTCAGCAGGTCGGTGGCCTTACGGTAAAAATAAAACCCGGACTCCGTCAGCTCGATGCTGCGCGTGTTGCGCACAAACAGCACCACGTCCAGCCCGGTCTCCATGCGTTTAATGGTGTAGCTAATGGCGGAGGTCGTCACACCCAGCTCGGCGGCGGCTTTGCTGAAGCTGCCGAAGCGTGCCGCGGTGGTGAAGGCCAGCAGGTTCTCTTCGGTAAAGATGGAATTCATATCACAGCATCCTCAGCCATCAGTTTTGAACATATTTTAACAGCGCCGTTACATCATATTTGAAGTGTGTCACAGTTCTGACTATTTACGCGGAGCCGCGTCCTGCAAGGCTTTTACAACCATAAGGATAATGCTGCCTGAGGCGCTAAAAAACGGTAAACCATAAGAAAAAGGTTGCACAGACGCACGTTTTAGCCTGACTGTTGAATTTAACTCAACAATGAATTGCGTGTCGATGAATCATTTTTAAGCGGATTCTTTTGTGACCAGGCTGTTGCTATTCTCAGGTCATCAGAAGTGAAACATTGGGAGACTGAATATGTCTGCAAACGCACTCGTTACGGAATTTCTGCTGGCGGCAGAAGAGGGCAACATCGACGCGCTAAAAGCCTGCCTGGATAACGGCGTGGATATTAACGCCACCAACCGCCAGAAAAGAACCGCCATTATTATTGCCAGCCTGAAAAAGCATTATGCCTGCGTGGAATTTTTAATTGCCGCCGGCGCGGATATTGATAAACAGGACCAGACCTGTTTTAACCCCTTCCTGATAAGCTGCCTGACTAATGATTTAACCCTGCTGCGCATCGTTCTTCCGGCGAATCCGGATCTCGACCGTCTGACGCGCTTCGGCGGCGTGGGCATTACCCCTGCCAGTGAAAAAGGCCACGTTGAAATCGTGCGCGAGCTGCTGGAAAAAACCGATATTAACGTCAACCACACTAACTTTGTCGGCTGGACGCCGCTGCTGGAAGCCATCGTGCTGAATGACGGCGGCGCAAAGCAGCAGGAAATTGTGAAGCTGCTGCTGGACCACGGCGCGAATCCGCACATGACCGATAAATACGGCAAAACCCCGCTCGAACTGGCGCGGGAAAAAGGCTTCGATGCAATAGCCGACCTGCTGCTGGCGGCGGGCGCATAACGCATTCGGCCAGCTACGTCCGGCTGGCCGTTAATTCAAACAGTATTTTTACCGACGTGCATTCTGCGCGACGGCGGCCCCCTTTTATCCGTATTCAGGAGAAAACAATGCCAACCAAAATCGTCATAAAAAAGAACACGTATTTCGATTCGGTTTCCTTAATGTCGGTTTCCACCAAAGCCAATAAACTGCCGGGCGTCGAACAGGCGTTTGTGGCGATGGCGACGGAAATGAATAAAGGCGTTCTGAAAAACCTCGGGCTGCTCACGCCGGAATTAGCGGAAGCCAAAAATGGCGACCTGATGATCGTAATTAAAGGCGACGCGGCGAACGATGAAACGCTGGCGGAAATAGAAGCTTTATTTACCCATAAAGCGAGCAGCGGCACCCATGAAGCACGCTACGCGACGATTGCCAGCGCCAAAACTCATTGCCCGGACAGCAACCTGGCGGTCATTTCCGTCAACGGCACCTTTGCCGCCCGCGAAGCGCGTCAGGCGCTGGAAAACGATCTTAACGTCATGCTCTTTTCCGATAACGTGTCGCTCGACGACGAGCTGGCGCTGAAGCAGCTGGCGCATGAGAAAGGGCTGCTGATGATGGGGCCTGACTGCGGAACCGCCATCATCAACGGTGCGGGGCTGTGCTTCGCCAACGCGGTGCGTCGCGGGCCGATTGGGATTGTTGGCGCCTCCGGCACCGGCAGCCAGGAGCTGAGCGTGCGCATTCATGAGTTCGGCGGCGGCGTGTCGCAGCTGATCGGCACCGGCGGACGCGATCTTAGCGAGAAAATCGGCGGTCTCATGATGCTCGACGCCATTGACATGCTTGAGGCGGATGAGGGCACCCGGGTGATTGCGCTCATCTCCAAGCCGCCTGCGCCAGCGGTGGCAGAAAAGGTGCTGGCCCGCGCCAGAGCCTGCCGCAAGCCGGTGGTTGTTTGCTTCCTCGGCCGCAGCGAACCGCCCGCCGATGAAGACGGCCTGCAGTTTGCGCGTGGCACCAAAGAAGCGGCGCTGAAGGCGGTGCTGCTTACCGGCATTAAAAAAGAGTCCCTGGATCTGCATCCGCTCAACTGGCCTTTGATTGAAGAGGTGCGCGCCCGCCTGACCCCACAGCAGAAGTACATTCGCGGCCTGTTCTGCGGCGGCACCCTGTGCGACGAGGCGATGTTTGCCGCGCTGGAGAAGTTCGACGATGTCTGGAGCAATATCCAGCCGGATCCGGCTAAGCGCCTGAAGGACATCAGCGTCAGCCAGGCCCACACCTTCCTTGACTTCGGTGACGACGACTTCACCAACGGCAAACCGCACCCGATGATCGACCCGACCAACCGCATCAGCCGCCTGCTGCAGGAGGCGCGCGATCCGCAGGTGGGCGTCATCGTGATGGACTTCGTGCTCGGCTTCGGCGCGCACGAGGATCCGGTGGGGGTGATGATCGAGGCGATCAAAGAGGCACAGGCGATCGCGAAAGCCGATAACCGTCCGCTGGAGATCCTCGGCTACGTGCTTGGCACCGACCAGGATCCGCAGTCGCTGGCGCAGCAGTGCCAGCTGCTGACCGACGCAGGCGTCATCTGGGCCAGCAGCAGCACCAACACCGGATTACTGGCACGTGAATTTGTCTGCAAAGGGGAGAAAGCATAATGACCACTTTATTCAACCAGCCGCTAAACGTCATTAACGTCGGCATTGCGATGTTCAGCGACGACCTCAAAAAGCAGCACGTTCCCGTAACCCAGCTCGACTGGACGCCGCCGGGGCAGGGCAATATGCAGGTTGTTGAAGCGCTCGACCAGCTGGCGGAAAAACCGCTCGCGGAGAAGATCGCCGCCGCGAACAAAATCGCCCTTGAGCGCATCATCCAGTCTCATCCGGTGCTGGTGGGCTATGACCAGGCAATTAACGTAGTGCCGGGCATGACCCGCACCACCATTCTGCACGCCGGTCCGCCCGTCGCATGGGAAAACATGTGCGGCGCGATGAAGGGCGCGGTTACCGGGGCGCTGGTATTTGAAGGGCTGGCGACGGATCTGGAGGATGCCGCAAGGCTGGCGGCTTCAGGTGAGATCACCTTCTCGCCGTGCCACGAGCACGACTGCGTGGGCTCCATGGCGGGCGTCACCTCCGCGTCAATGTTTATGCACATCGTTGAGAACAAAACCTACGGCAACCGGGCGTTCACCAACCTCAGCGAGCAGATGGCGAAGATCCTGCGCATGGGGGCTAACGACCAGAGCGTGATCGACCGCCTGAACTGGATGCGCGACGTGCTCGGCCCGATGCTGCGCGACGCGATGAATATCATCGGCGAAATCGACCTGCGCCTGATGCTGGCCCAGGCGCTGCACATGGGCGACGAGTGCCACAACCGCAACAACGCCGGCACCACGCTGCTGATCCAGGCGCTGACGCCGGGGCTGATTCAGGCGGGCTATCCGGTGGAGCAGCAGCGTGAGGTGTTCGAGTTTGTCGCCAGCAGCGACTACTTCTCCGGCCCGACGTGGATGGCGATGTGTAAAGCCGCGCTGGATGCCGCTCACGGCATTGAATATAGCACCGTGGTTACCACCATGGCGCGCAACGGCTACGAGTTCGGCCTGCGCGTTTCCGGCCTGCCGGGGCAGTGGTTCACCGGCCCGGCGCAGCAGGTGATTGGCCCGATGTTCGCGGGCTACAAGCCGGAAGACTCCGGACTGGATATTGGCGACAGCGCCATCACCGAAACCTACGGCATCGGCGGCTTTGCGATGGCGACGGCACCGGCCATCGTTGCGCTGGTGGGCGGCACGGTGGAGGAAGCCATCGACTTCTCGCGCCAGATGCGCGAAATCACCCTCGGCGAGAACCCGAACGTCACCATTCCGCTGCTGTCGTTTATGGGCATTCCAACCGCCATCGACATCACCAGAGTGGCGGGCAGCGGCATTCTGCCGGTGATCAACACTGCCATTGCCCACAAAGACGCGGGTATCGGCATGATTGGGGCGGGCATCGTTCACCCGCCGTTTAGCTGTTTTGAAAAGGCGCTGTTGACCTTCCGCGATCGCTACGTTCTATAAGGTATGCATCCATGAAAAACATGAAACTGGAGTGGAAAAGAGGTGACTGGGCGGCCTATTTCGGGTTGATGACCAACAACCTGACTAATTTGCTGACCATGATGGGGTTGCTCATTTTTGTCGTCGGCATCCCGAAGGAGATTGTTTATGGACGCATCGCGCCGGCCTTCGGGCTGGCGGTGCTGGTAGCGAGCTTATGCTACACATGGTTTGGCCTGCAAATGGCGCGCGCCACCGGACGTACGGACGTCACCGCGCTGCCGTCCGGCCCGAGCGCACCCTCGATTTTTACCGTGACCTTCCTGGTCCTGATGCCCGTCTACCAGCAAACCGGTGATGCGGATTTCGCGATCCAGATTGGCCTGGTGTGGTGCTTCGTGGAAGCGATGATCCTCGCGGGCGGCTCGTTCCTGGGTGAGACCATCCGCAAGATGATCCCGCGTACCGTGCTGCTGTCGTGCCTGTCCGGTCTTGGCCTGCTGCTGCTGGCGATGAACCCGATGTTGCAGGCGTTCGAAGCGCCCACCGTGTCGTTCATCGTTCTGCTGCTGATCTTCATTAACTGGTTCGGTAAAAAGCCGATTTTCGCCAAAATCCCGACCGGCCTGCTGCTGCTGATTGCCGGAACGGCACTGGCGTGGATTTCCGGACTGCAAAGCCCGGATGCCATTAAGGCGTCCATGTCATCCTTCGGCTTTAACCCGCCGGAGGTCCACGTGGACAGCTTTATGCAGGGCCTGCCACACGCGCTGCCTTATCTGGCGTCCGCCGTACCGCTGGGTCTGGCGAACTACATCTTTGACCTGGAGAACATCGAAAGCGCCCACGCAGCGGGGGATGAGTACCCGACCCGCAAGGTGATGCTGGCGAACGGCCTGGCTTCCATGCTCGGCTGCCTGATGGGCAACCCGTTCCCGGTCACGGTCTACGTGGGCCATCCCGGCTGGAAGGCGATGGGGGCGAGCATCGGCTACACGCTGGCGTCCGGCGTGACCATGTTCATCGTGCCGCTGTTCGGGCTGGGGGCGTTTATGCTCGCCATCATACCGATGACCGCTATCGTGCCGATTCTGGTGTTTATCGGTGTTGTCACCGCCAACCAGGTGGTGCGGGAAACGCCCAAAGTGGAGGTGCCCGTCATCTTTATCTGCCTGTTCCCGTGGATCGCTAACTGGGCGCTGACCATGATGAACAGCGTGATGAGCGCGGCGGGAACCAGCGCGGCGAAAATTGGCACCGACGTGCTGCACAGCAAAGGGATCTACTACGAGGGGCTGATGCACCTCGGCAACGGTGCGCCGCTCGCCAGCATGCTCTGGGGCTGTATCGCTATCTTCGCCATCATCAACAAACCGCTGCGCGGGGCCGTCGCCGCCGCAGGAGGCGCGCTGCTGGCGCTGTTTGGCGTGATCCACGCGCCAGTGGTGGGCTTTGCCGAGGGCAGTTCCCTGATGTTCGTCACGGCCTACCTGATGATGGGCGGCATGTTTGTGGTGAAGCATTTCCTCGACAGCCGCGAAGTTGCGAGCGCTGAAGTTACTGTTGCGAAGGAAAACGTATGAAAGAGCTAATGGTCGTCGCCATCGGCGGCAACAGCATTATCAAAGACAACGCCAGCCAGTCGGTTGAACATCAGGCGCAGGCGGTCAAAGCGGTGGCCGAGTCGGTGCTCGAAATGCTGGCCTCCGACTATGACATCGTCCTCACCCACGGCAACGGCCCGCAGGTGGGACTGGATCTGCGCCGCGCCGAGATCGCCCACGAGCGGGAAGGGCTGCCGCTGACCCCGCTGGCAAACTGCGTGGCGGATACCCAGGGCGGCATCGGCTACCTGATCCAGCAGGCGCTCAACAACCGCCTGGCGGCGCGTGGCGAGCAAAAGGCGGTCACGGTCGTCACTCAGGTGGAGGTGGATAAAAACGATCCCGGCTTTACGCACCCGACAAAACCGATCGGCGCGTTCTTCAGCGAGGCGCAGCGCGACGAGCTACAGCTCGCGCACCCGGACTGGCATTTTGTCGAGGATTCAGGCCGGGGCTATCGCCGCGTGGTGGCCTCGCCCCAGCCGCTGCGCATCGTCGAGGCGGATGCGATTAAAGCGCTAACGCAGAAAGGTTTTGTGGTCATCGGCGCGGGCGGCGGAGGCATTCCCGTGGTGCGCAGCGAGCAGGGGGATTATCAGAGCGTGGATGCGGTTATCGATAAAGATCTCTCCACCGCGCTGCTGGCCCGTGAGATTTGCGCCGACGTGCTGGTGATAACTACCGGCGTGGAGAAAGTCTGCGTTAACTTCGGCAAGCCAGACCAGCAGGCGCTGGACACCGTCAGCGTGGCGCTGATGACGCGCTACATGGATGAAGGACACTTTCCGGCGGGCAGCATGCTGCCCAAAATCGTCGCCTCGCTGGCATTTTTACGCCACGGCGGCAGGCGCGTGATCATCACCTCGCCGGACCGCCTGCCCGCGGCGCTGCGCGGTGAAACGGGTACCCACATTGTTAATGAAGGAAGATAAGATGAGTGAAAACAAAAGCCGCCGCGAGTTTATCAGCCAGAGCGGCAAAATGGTCACCGCCTGCGCGCTGTTTGGCGCCACCGGCTCCGTCGCGTATGCTGCCGACACTGCAAAGGCAACCTGCGAGACGGGGAAACCGATGAAGATCATCGCGAAACATTACTATCTGGACAACGTGCTGCTGGAGGCCGGGTTCAACGTCGACGGCAGCGTGGCGACGAGCACCCGCACCGAGCTGAAAACGCTGGAGATTAAAGACGGGAAAATTGTCGCCCTGCGCGACAACGGCAGCCACGCCGACGCCGCGCTGCCGCACTACGACGCGGGTAAAAAGCTGATGCTTCCGGCGATGCGCGACATGCACATTCACCTGGATAAAACCTTCTACGGCGGCCCGTGGCGCTCCCTGAACCGTCCGGCGGGCACCACCATTCAGGACATGATCCGCCTGGAGCAGACGTTGCTGCCGGAGTTACAGCCCTACACGCAAGAACGCGCCGAAAAGCTGATCGACCTGATCCAGTCGAAAGGGTCCACCATCGCCCGCAGCCACTGCAATATTGAGCCGGTTTCCGGCCTGAAAAACCTGGAAAATTTGCAGGCGGTGCTGGCGCGCCGCAGCGCAGGTTTTGACTGCGAAATCGTTGCCTTCCCGCAGCACGGCCTGCTGCTCTCCAACGCTGAAAAGCTGATGCGCGAGGCGATGCAGGCGGGGGCGCACTACGTAGGCGGGCTGGACCCAACCAGCGTTGACGGCGCGATGGAGAAATCGCTCGATACTATGTTCCAGATTGCGCTGGATTACGACAAAGGGGTGGATATTCACCTCCATGAAACCAGCCCGGCGGGCGTGGCGGCGGTGAACTACATGGTGGAAACCGTGGAGAAAACGCCGGAGCTGAAGGGGAAGCTGACCATCAGCCACGCCTTCGCGCTGGCGACGCTCAACGAGCAGCAGGTGGATGAGATTGCCACCCGCATGGCGGCGCAGCAGGTGACCATCGCCTCCACCGTGCCGATTGGCACCCTGCACATGCCGCTGAAGCAGCTGCGGGAGAAGGGCGTGTTTGTTATGACCGGCACCGACAGCGTGATCGACCACTGGTCGCCGTACGGTCTGGGGGACATGCTGGAGAAAGCCAATCTGTACGCCCAGCTCTATATTCGCCCGAACGAGCAGACGCTCTCCCGCGCGCTCGGCATCGCCACCGGCGACGTGCTGCCGCTTAACGATAAAGGTGAACGCGTATGGCCGAAAGCGCAGGACGACGCCAGCTTTGTGCTGGTGGACGCCTCCTGTTCCGCCGAGGCGGTGGCGCGCATTTCTCCGCGGACCGCGACGTTCCACAAGGGGAATCTCGTCTGGGGTGTTGTTGGCTAAAAGCGATCCGGGTGGCGCTGCGCTTACCGGGTCAACATGGGATCGTAGGTCGGGTAAGGTGAAAACGCCACCCGACAATGCAGTATACTGCTATGCACATTTTTAAAGAGGGAGCTGCCATGGCACAAAACATCTACGACAACCCGGCGTTTTTTGAAGGCTACGCTCAGCTTCCGCGTTCGGTGCACGGGCTGGACGGTGCGCCTGAGTGGCCTGCGCTCAAGGCAATGCTGCCTGATTTAACCGGCAAAGCGGTTATCGATCTCGGCTGCGGTTACGGCTGGTTCTGCCGCGCGGCGCGCGAACTGGGCGCTAGCGACGTTACGGGCGTCGATATCTCAGAAAAAATGCTTGCCCGCGCGGCTGAACTGACGGATGACGTACAGATTCACTATCAGCGTAGCGATCTGGAATCTCTTCAGCTTCGCGAAAACAGTCTCGATCTGGTCTACAGCTCGCTGGCGCTACACTACCTGCCGGAGCTGGACACGCTATTCGCCAATGTTCAGCGTGCGCTAAAACCGGGTGGCAGCCTGGTCTTCTCGATGGAGCACCCAATTTACACCTGCGCCACCCGTCAGGGCTGGCTGACCGACGACAGTGGCGAGCGGTTCTGGGGCGTGAACCATTATCAGGACGAAAGCCAGCGCGTCAGCAACTGGCTGGCGGATGGAGTGATTAAATACCACCGCACGCTGGGCACCACGCTTAACGCGCTGATAAAGGCCGGGTTAACGATAAGTGAAGTCAATGAGTGGGGACCAACGCAGGCGCAGATTGACGCCTGGCCTGCATTGTCTGAAGAGGCGGAGCGCCCGATGCTGGTGCTGATGTCCGCCCGTAAGGCTCAGTAACCTACCTTATACACCCGCCCGCTCTGCACCCCTTCCACGCTGCGGCGGTAGGCCTGGGCCACGGTCGCGGCGGGAACGCTTTCAAAGCCAGGGAAGAACCCGTCATATGCTTCGGCGGATTCCGTCAGTACCGTTGGGCTAATCAGGTTAATGCGGATCCCGCGCGGCAGTTCGCAAGCTGCGGCGCGGACAAACCCTTCCAGCGCCGCATTGACCGTGGTGGCATTTACGCCCTGCGCAATCGGCTCGTGCGCCACAATCCCGCTTATCAGCGTAATCGAGCCGCCTTCGTTCAGATAATGCTGGCCGGTCAGCGCCAGACGCACCTGCCCGAGCAGCTTGTCCTGCAGGCCCTGGTTGAAGTCGCTGTCCTTCATGGTCGCGAGCGGGCCAAAGTAGAGACCACCGCTGGCGGAGACAATCGCATCCACCGGGCCGATTTTCTCAAACAGCGCCTTCACGCTCGCCTGCGAGGTGATATCCACCTGGTAGTCGCCCCGCGTGCGACCCACGCGGATGACCTCGTGACGACGGCTTAACTCTTCGGTTACGGCACGACCGACCGTACCGCTGGCACCAATAATGACGATTTTCATATCCGACTCCTCATGTTGTGAGCCCTCATTCTTTAATAAATAAAAATTCAGATAAACTGGGCTAAAGTTAGATGATTACTAACCAGGAGTTTGGAATATGGATAAGCTTCGCGGCATGGAGACGTTTATCGCGGTGGTAGAGAGCGGCAGCTTCACCGGCGCGGCGGCGCGGCTGGAGATGTCGGCGGTGATGGTCGGGAAATATATTGCGCTGCTCGAATCTCAGCTCGGCACGCGGCTGCTGGAGCGCAATACCCGTCGCCAGAGCCTGACCGACGCCGGACGCGTTTATTTCGAAGAGGCCAGGCGCGTGCTGGAGCAGGTCTCGATTGCCGAAAGCGCGGTTGAACGGCTGCGCGCGACGCCCGCCGGCACCCTGCGCGTCACCGCCCCCACGTCGTTTGGCGGCTGCGCGATCGCCCCTCTGACGGCCACATTTTTGCAGCGCTACCCGGAAGTGCGTATCGAACTGGATCTCACCAACCGGATGGTCGATCTGGTGGAAGAGGGGGTCGATCTGGCCATTCGCATTGGCGATATCCGCAATGACGATCTGGTGGCGAAATATCTGTGTCCCTACAACATGGTGATCTGCGCCGCGCCGGATTATCTGGCGCGACACGGCACGCCGCAGACGCCCGCCGATCTGGTGGATCATCTGTGCCTGTCGCACACGGTGTGGACCGCGCGCAACGAGTGGCGGCTGCCGGGTGCGGAAGGGGAGGTGCGCTGGAAGCGGGATGCGATCTTAAGATGCAACGACGGCTACGGCTTACGCATGGCGGCGCGAGCCGGGGCAGGGCTGCTGCTGCAACCGGAAGTGCTGGTGGCGGAAGAGCTGGCAAGCGGCAGGCTGGTGCGTGTGCTGGAGCCGTTCACGCCCGCGCCGAGGCCGGTGCATTTACTGTGGCGTCAGGATTTGCGTCCCCTCCCTAAGCTAACGGAATTTATTGCTCATATTCTGCTAAGATTGGGCACAATATAAAAAAAGAAGGTAATCAAAGAATGTCTGCAAACAAACTCGCCAGCAGCGCGCAGGGCCTGCAATCATCTGCCATCCGTGAATTATTAAAACATAGCAAAATGGCGGGCGTGATTTCGCTGGGCGGCGGTATTCCCAATCCGGACCTGTTCGATCGCGAAGGGCTTAAAATTGCCGCCGATGCCGTGTTGTCACAGAATTTTGGCGAGGCGTTCCAGTATGGCCTGACGGAAGGCGTACCGGGGCTGCGCGAAGAAATTAAACGCATCTGCGAGGGGCGCGGCATCGCCTGTAAGGCCGATGACGTGGTCATTACTTCCGGCTCTCAACAATCTCTGGACGTGCTGGCGCGTGCGTTAATTAATCCGGGCGATACGGTTGTCGTTGAACGTCCTACCTATCTCGCCGCGCTGCAGGTCTTTGGCCTGGCACAGGCGAATTTTGAATCCGTCGGCACCGACGGCGACGGCATGAAGGTCGATGAACTTGAAGCGTTGGTGGCGAAGAAAACCATCAAGGCGGTTTATATCGTTCCAACCTTTGGCAACCCTGGCGGCGTAACGCTTTCCGAAGCGCGCCGTAAACAGCTGGTGGAATTATCAAAGCGCTATGATTTCGTGATTATCGAAGACGATCCGTACAGCGAAATTAACTACACCGACGACGTGTTCCGCCCGCTGATTGCCCATGCGAAAGATATCGGCAATGAAGATAACGTGGTGTACACCTCTACCTTCTCCAAAATCCTCGCGCCGGGCACCCGCGTGGGCTGGGTGCTGGTGCCGGAATGGCTGAAGCGCGCGGTGGTGAACCTCAAGCAAACCACCGATCTGCACACCAGCACGCTGTCTCAGCTGATGACTTACGAGTACCTGAAAACCGGGCGTCTGGCGAACCAGATTAAAATGATCCGCGAGGCCTATCGCCAGAAATACCAGACGTTTGCAACGGAACTGGAAGCCGAGCTGGGCGATGTGATGTCGTTCCACAAGCCGAAGGGCGGGATGTTCCTGTGGGCAAAAATGAACAACGGCATGAATACGACGAAATGGCTGGAAAAAACCTTAAGCAATGGCGTGGTGTTTGTACCGGGCGAGTTCTTCTACTGCAACGAACCGGACCAGACAACGCTGCGCATGTCATTCGTCACCCCAACGGATGAGCAGCTTAAAGAAGCGGTTCGACGCCTGAAGATCTCCCTGTAACAGAGCGCGCATAACGGCAGTTGCCGTTGTGCGCGCAGGGTGAGCTTATTGCGTGGCGTGGGCGAGCGCGCGGTCTGAAGCATCGCCGCCGATCGTCTGCGTCACTTCATGGATACGACAGATTTTCCCCTCGCGCAATGCGGCAAACATATACACCTCTAATTCCGCCTGGCGACCATCTGGATACGTCACCGTAGCCCAGTGCCGGTCTGCTAAAAGATTCTCGTGACAGGCCAGCTCTTCTACCCTGAATGCGATCGCGCGGATCTGCGAGCGGACGTGGTTCAGGTGCTGCACAAAACCCCGATAATCAAGTGCGTGACCATCCGTGTACTGCTGGTAATCGGGCGTGAACACCTCTGCGGGATCTAATTCGCCTTTGAACAAGCGGCTTAACAGGCACGCCATTTTTTCGCGCTGTAGGGTATTGTCAGGCTGGGCTATCAGGGTTGTGATGATGCTCATATTGGCTCCTTGTGTAGTTGAGCCACCATTATCCTTGACAGTCGACGGCGCAGTTTCTGTAATACGTCGATGAATAACGATTTTCGGCCAGGACAAGATGATCGGTACAGAGACGCTCCGCCATCACGGCGGTTATCGCACCGCGTGGCACAGCCATCCCACGGGACAACTCTGGCGTATTGCAACGGGGCTGCTGGTGATTGAGACCCAACAGGGGCGTTCGGTTGTACCGGCAAACCATATTGGCTGGATCCCGCCGGGCCAGCAGCACGCCGCCTTTTCTGAAAGCGCGATAGAAGGCTGCGCTATCTATCTTGACCCTGCGTGCTGTGCAATGCTTCCCGATGCCCCCGCGCTGTTCGAGCCCGACGATCTCACTCATGCACTGTTTTCCCGCTTAAGCGTTGCAGAAAACGAGTACGATCCGCGAAAGCTCACCCTGCTGCTGGATGAGCTTGCCCTGACGCCTCAGGTGCGCTTTTATCTGCCCGTACCAACGGATCCGCGTCTGAAGAAGGTGGTCAGCCACTTGCTGCAGTGTGTCGATGATAATCAAACGGTCAAGAGCCATGCCAGCCATGCCGGGATGAGCGTGCGTACGTTTAACCGTCGATTTAGCGCCCAGACGGGAATGAACTTCGTCAACTGGCGGCAGCTGGCGCGCGTCATGCAGGCAATGGAGTGGCTGGCGGCGGGGAAGCCGGTGGGATGGATTGCGCTGTCCTGCGGCTACAGCAGCGTCAGCGCATTTATTGAAGTTTTCAGATTGTGGACCGGTAAAACGCCGGGACAGTGGGGGATTAAAGGTGGCGCTGTAGAGCCGGTTTGATTCAGGCCACATCCGGCTGGCCTGATTTCCTTTTTGCCATGATTTCTGCAATCGTTTTTATACGGCTCAACTCCTCCTGAGTCCGGGAATTGGTTTGCGCTTCCCAGACGTCGACGTTTAGCTGCAGGTTCAACCAGAATTCAATGGTGGTATCGAATGCCTTGGCCAGTCTGATTGCCATATCGGCCGTCAGTTTACGATTATTATTAACGAGAGCACTGATGGTGTTACGGTGCATGTTAAGCATTTCCGCAAGATCGCTAATTTTCAGATTGAGCGGCTCAAGATATTCATACTGCAACACATCGCCCGGCGAAGACTATCGCTCCCTCAGCGCCTCCTTCGCCCGGTTAAACGGCTTGATCAGATAATCCAGTACCGTTTTCTCTCCGGTCTTGATGTCCACTGTGGCAATCATCCCCGGCACGATCGAGAAATGCCTGCCCGCCTTATTCACCAGGTAATCCTGGCTGGTGCGGATAAACACGCGGTAGTAGAACACCTCCGGCTTGGCCTCGTCCTGGATAGTGTCCGGTGATATGGTCTCCACCACCCCGTGCAGCCCGCCGTAGATGGCGTAATCGTAGGCGGTGATCTTCACCAGCGCCTCCTGGTTCGGGTGGATAAAGGCGATATCGCGCGGCGAGAGGCGGGTTTCAATCAGCAGATGATCGTCCACCGGCACAATCTCCATCAGCTCGCCGTTGGGCGGGATCACCCCGCCGATGGTGGTGACTTTGATGTTTTTCACGATCCCGCGCACCGGGGATTTTACCGTCAGGCGGGTGACGGAATCCTCGCGGCCTTTGAGGATCGCCGAGACCATATCCACCTCGGCGTTGGCCTTGGATAGCGCCTCGCGCGCCTGAACGTAGTACTGGGAACGCACGTCGGTGAGCTTCAGCTCCAGGTCGCTTTTCTGCCGCTGCAGGCGGAGCACTTCCACGTGGCTGGCGGCGCCGGTTTTTACCAGCCGCTGGGTGATTGCCAGCTCTTTGTTTGCGAGATCTAACGCTGAACGCAGTTCACGCTGCGTGTCCTCCAGCTGCGCGCGGCGCGAATTGTAGAGCCGCGTTTCGGCGGCGGTCAGTTCGGTCCATTTCTCCAGCGAAGGCGGGAACTTCAGCGGCAGATCGTTCACCTCGGCGTACAGACGGGCGCTGGAGGCAAGCGACGCGCGGTAGCGCGCCGCGCTTTCGCCGACGTTCGATTCGGAACGCGTTGGATCCAGCCGCGCCAGCACCTGTCCGGCCTGCACCTGATCGCCTTCGTGTACGTTCAGCTCGGTGAGGATCCCCCCATCCAGCGACTGCAACACCTGCTCGCGCGAGCTGGGGATCACTTTTCCGGTTCCCGTTGAGACTTCATCCAGCATCCCAAACCACGCCCAGACGCCCAGCGCCACAAACATCAGCAGCGAAAAGATCACAATCCGCCGCGCGCCGGTATAGCCGCTTTCGGAGTCGAGCGCATTATCCAGATCGTCCATCGCGGCCACGTCACGCTGACTGATTTTCATTTTTCCACTCCCGTCCGGTTGCTGCCTGCTGCTGTTGCTGCATGCGGCTGTTGTTCAGCGCCTGCGCTTTTGGCGCGTCCATGACCAGCATCCCATCTTTCAGCACGACCACGCGCTCCACCAGCTCCAGCACCGGCACGCGGTGGGTGGCGACAACCAGCGTCCGGTTGCCGAGCCACGCCCCCAGGCGCTGGATAAATTCCCGCTCGGTGTGTTCGTCAAGGGAAGCGGTCGGTTCGTCCATCAGCACGATATTCGGATCGCGCAGCAGCATCCGCGCCAGCAGAATCGACTGCCGCTGCCCGCCGGACAATCCCACGCCGTTCTCCATGATCGGGTAGTCCAGCCCCTTTGGCAGCTTCTGCACAAAACTGGCTGCGCCGCACATCTCCAGCACCTCGAAAATCTCTTCGTCGGTGGCGCGCGGCATGCCGAGGGTGATGTTCTCGCGCAGGGTGCCGTAAAACAGCCGCGCGTTCTGGGTCATAAAGCCAACGTTTCGCCGCACGTCGGCCACGTCCAGATGCGGCAGGCTGAGGTTGTCGAGCCGCAACTCGCCGGCCGCCAGATCCATGCCGCCCGCCATCGCCTGCAGGAGAGTGGATTTGCCCGCGCCGTTACGCCCGAGGATCGCCACTTTCTCGCCCGGCCTGATCTCCAGACGGTTAATGCGCAGCGCCATGCGCGGATCTTCCGGCTGATAGCGGAACTGCGCCTGCTCGAAAAGATAGTGTCCGCGCAGCACGTCCTGGCGGATCGGCGTCTCTTCACGCTGATTTTCAGTAGGAAGCTGCATAATGCTGTCCAGCCCCTCTTTGGCGGCTTTCACCTGCTGCCAGCGGGCGAGCACGCCGCACAGCGTCGCCATCGGGGCGATCATCCGGGAGGCCAGCATTGAGGCGGCTACCACCGAGCCGGTGGTCAGCGTGCCGTCAATCACCATCGGCGCGCCAACCACGATCACGGCGGCGTAAACCAGGCTCTGAACGGTCATCCCCCAGCTGATCAGGTTCTGCGTCAGCTCGCGGGTGCGCAGGCCGGATTCCGCGGTGATCTGGATATAGCTGTTCCACTGCTGCAAAAAGCGGTTCTCCGCCTGCATCAGCTTGATGTCCTCCAGCCCCTGCACGCTCTCCACCAGCACCGCGTTGCGCAGGGTGGATTCATGCGCCGACTGCTTCGCCAGCTCCGCCAGCTTCTTTTGCAGCAGCAGGCCCGGCAGCACCATGATCACTGCCGCCACCGGGGCGATCCACGCCAGCTGCGGCGCGATGATCGCCAGCACCACCACAAACAGGAAGAAGAAGGGCAGATCGACAATCGTCGAGATGGTGGAGGAGGTGACCATCTCGCGGATCTGCTCCAGCTCGCGCAGCTGGGAGATAAAGCTGCCGGTGGAGCGCGGAATGGCGCTGTGGCGCAGCCGTAACGCGTGGCCGAACACGCGATCCGAGACGCGCAGATCCGAGCGTTTGCCCAGCAGATCCATAATGTGCCCGCGCGCAACGCGCAGCACAAAGCCAAACAGGGTGGCGATCAGCACCCCGATGGTCAGCACGTAGAGCGTCGGGTAGGACTGGGCGGGGATCACCCGGTCATACACCTGCATGGAAAAGACAATGCCGGAGAGGGAGAGCACATTGATAAACAGCGCCGCCAGCATCACCCAGCTGTAGGGGCGCAGGTCGCGCATCACCAGCCGGTAGAGCCAGTCCGGACGGTACTTTGAGATGTAGGCGTCCACGCGGCTGTCCTTAAGCGCGGCCAGCGGACGCAGGGCGATAACGTGGCGGATGGCGGGCAACATTGCGCTCATCGACAGGCGGTTGGTGTATGTCTTGTCGTCGAAAAAGCTGACCTCGAGCGTATCTTCTCCGTCGAAATTCTCGATCACGCCGATTTTTCCGTCGTTCAGCGCCACCACCACCGGCAGACGCCAGCTGTTGATCGACTGCTGATCGGCCGTCAGCAGCTGGAACGTCAGCCCGGCTTCACGGGCAAGCTGAGTCAGCGCGGGCACCATCGGTTTGCCTTTCAGCCACGGCGCGCCCGCGACGAGCGAGCCTGGCGAACAGGCAACGCGGTAGCGCGTGGCGACAAAGCCAAACGCCTGAGCCCACTGCTCCAGCGCCTCATCCGTCATCGTTTCCCCCTGCGGGATGTCGCGTTGCTTCATGGCTGGATCTCCACGGTCTGGATGGTGCGGTTATCAAGATCGAACGCATGACGCAATTGCCCGGTGTTATAGAGGCAGTTGAGCTGCAGCTGATGCAACTGACCGAGGGTCTGCTGCTGGGTAAAGCGCGCCTGATAGACCTCCTGCTCGGCGTTGAGCACGTCCAGCAGCGGGCGCGAGCCGAGATCGAGATACTGCTGCTGGTAGAGCTCGCGGGTGCGGGCGCTGAGCGCCTCCTGGCGGCCCTGAATTTGCAGCGTGCTTTGCAGGCTCATGACCTGGCTGCGGGCCTCCAGCAGCTTCTGGCGGACATCGAGGCGCGTGCGCTGAATGGTCGACTGCGCCGCTTCCACCGCGTGACCGGCGGCGTTGCGTCGGGCGGTGAGTCCGCCGCCCTGATAGAGCGGCATCTGGACTTTCACCCAGGCGGAATATTGGGTGCGGTCCCGCGTTTCGTTACCCGCGTAGCGATCGTTCAGATAGTGACGGACTTCCGGCTCCAGCGAGACGGTTGGCGTCATCTGCGCGTCGGCGTAGTCAAGGTTAGCCTGAGCGACGTTCGCCTGTGCCCAGGCAGCGAGGACCGCAGGCACCAGACGATCGTCCGGCTCGGCGATATCGCAGCTGCGGGCCAGCTTCTGCGGAAAGTCATTGCTGATATCGTTCAGGCTGTTCCAGCCGAGAAAGCTCATCAGCGTGGCGCGGGCGCTGTCGAGGCTGGCCTGATACTGCATCAGCTGGGCGCGCGCCCCTTCAATGCGCGCGTCGGTCTGCACCACGTCAGAGAGCGAGGTGGCCCCTTCGTCGTTACGCAGGCGGGTCAGCTTGCCGATTGATGAGAGGGCGTCAAGCTGCTCTTTGGCGGTGTCGACCATCTGCTGCCAGGTTTGCACCTGCACCATGGCGATAGCGGTATCGTGGGCGATGGTGTCGATGCTGACCAGCACGTTGGCCTGCTGCTGGGCGACCCCGGCGTTTTCGGCCCGCACCTGGCTTGCCACTTTGCCGAAGTCGTAGAGCATCTGTGAAAGAGAGAGCACCAGCGACGGCGTAAAGCCGTTCTGGTCGCCGTCGTGGGAATACCCGTTGTCCATGCCGGCGTTGATTTGCGGATAGTATTTCGATTTGGCGACGTCGACCTCTTCGTTCTGTTCGTAGAGTTTGCCCACGGCTTCAGCGATCGCCGGGTGCCAGGTGACGGCGCGATTAACGGCCTCGCCAAGCTGTAGTGAACCGGGAGCGGCTTTGCCTGCCACCGGGGCGACGCGGCCATTCAGTGAGGGGAGTTCCTGCGTTTCGCGGAGCTGTCCGGTATTGATGGTTGCCGCCGGGTTTGCCGCGATGGCGGGTATAGATATCAGGCAGCACGAGAGCCACCAGTAAGGCATCTTTATTCCCATGTCTTGTCCCTAATAAATAAGTACAGCTTTATTATTTATGCCCGGGCGCTGTGCGCCCGGGTCATGTCCTGCAGGTGCTATCAGGTAATGATGTGTTGCTGGTTCACAAGCTCGTCGTACGTGGTCTGCACGTTATCAAGCGTAACGAGTGCAGTATTAGTGTAGGTGCTCCCTGCGCCGTCACGGTCGATGGAGATCACAGTGTTGCTACCGCTTTGCGTGACATTGATATAATTCCCCAGCGAGGCGGTATTACCGTCCCAGCCCACCAGCAGATCGCCAATGTCGATCTTGTCTCCCTGCGCCAGGGAGAAGTTCGTCCAGTGGTCGCCGCCGGCGCTGGTGATGTTGCCCCCCGTCGCGTTGCCCGCCGTGCTGTTCAGCACCTGATAAATCAGCGTGTCGCCGTAGGCCGTACCGCTAATCACATCGTTATGCTCCGAACTGATAAATTTCGGCGCCATGTTGATGGTCAGCGACGCGGTGTCCGTGGTGCCGTTGGCATCGGTCAGGGTGTAGTTAAAGACCTCCTTCGTGGTAATGGTAGAGAGCGATATCCCCGGGTTGAGCGTATAGGTGTAACTGCCGTCTGCGGCAATCGCCAGCGTGCCGTAGTGACCCGTGATGCTCGACTGCGTGCTGCCGGTGTAGGGATCCAGCGTAGTGGTAACGCCGTCGTAGCCGGTAATGCTCACGCGGGTATCCACCGAGTGCAGCTGGTCCATCGTCCCTGCGGAACCGGTGCCGTCGAAAATGTTGCCGTCAACGGTGTGGGTGCCCGTGGCGTCGAACTGCGACAGCGAGTAGCTTGTGCCGGTGACGCTTGGGGTGATGGTGATATTTCCTACTCCCAGCGGCCCCATTCTGCCGGTATAGCTCAGGGTGTAGGTCCCCGCCTCCAGGTCGAGACCCGTCAGGTTGACCGTTGCCGTGCCGCCCAGCAGCAGCCCGCCGTTGAACGAGCCGGTTCTGACGGTGGTGGCGCCGTTGGTCAGCGTCCAGTCAACCGTCAACCCTGTAAGCGTCAGCAACGAGGCGACGTTAAACGACAGCACCACGTTGTGCAGCGCGGTATTGGCATCCACCACGAAGGTGCCGGAGCCGGAGCCCTGGGTTGAAGCGAGCAGCGCGGCGTTCCAGCTCGCCGTCCCGACGGTTGTATCCGAGTACGCGGCGGTGTGGTGTACCGACGTCACGTCCATCGCGGTGCTGACATCATTCACCGCATTCATCGGCTGCGCGGTTGGGGTGATGTTGAGCGAAGCCGTGTCTTTCGTGCCGTCCGGCGCGGTAATGGTGTAGACGAAGGTATCCGGGGTGCTGATGTGGTCAACGCCGACGCCGCTATTCAGGGTGTAGGTGTACTCCCCGGCCGCGCTGATGCTCAGCGTACCGTACTCGCCGGTAATGTTCGTCAGACCGCTGCTGTTCACCGCTACGCCGTTAACTTCCGTCACCAGCGTGCCGACTGGCGCAATATCATCCGACAGAACGTCCCCGGTAGTGCTCGCGCTGACGCTCGCCACGCTGTAGACATGATCCTGCAGCACGTCCAGCGTGTAGGCCGTCAGGGCGGTGATCCCCGCAGCCGTATTCAGCAGGAACAGGTACTCACCGGCCGGCAGCTGCAGCGTCAGCTGAGGCGAGGTGCCGCCCAACAGCGGCGCGCGCAGCCAGCCTGGTTCAACGCGCATCTGCTCGAAGGTCTGGGTCGCGTTGTTGAACTTATAGACGTACAGATCAAACACCGACGCCAGCGCCACGCCGCCCACGGAGGCCTGGATGGTCATGGTGCGGGTAGTGCCTTCCTCCACGTTATAGATGATGGGATTGGTCATATCGTCCAGCAGGTTCAGCCCCAGCGTGTTGCCGAGATTGATTCCCACCAGGGTAAAGCCGCCCTGGGACGACGTACCGTTGTCAATCGCGTTGACGGTGGTATCGAAGGTCAGCGAGTTCGTATCGTCAACCGCGACAATACCGCTGGTGGCGGTACCGGTGCCCAGCGACAGCACCAGATTCGCCGACGCGCTGACGCCGTTATGCGTGATGGTGTAGCTGAAGCTCTCCGTCCGGCCAATCACCGATGCGCTGGTGTTGGTCAGATCGTAGGTGTAACTGCCGTCGCGGTTAATGGTCAGCGTACCGTACTGGCCCTGGATCACCGTGCCGTCGGCAGTGACGCTGGTGGTGACACCCTGGGCGTTAGTGACGGCCGTGACCGTTGCCCCTGCCGGAGCGTTGTCGCTGCCTGCGGTTGGGTCAACGTCGGTGATCACGTTACCGCCGAGGCTGGTGTCGCCCGTAACGGTGCCCGGCCCGGTCTCTTTCACCGCCACGTCGAGGCTGGTGTAGGAGCCGGTTGCCAGCAGGTTGGTGTTATAGCTCAGCACGCGGTAGTTGCCGTCTGCCAGCCCGGTCAGGTTCAGCGATACGCCGGTTGCGCCGAGGGTCAGCAGGTCAGCAAACTGCGGCTGTCCGGTATCGACTACGGTAGTCCAGGTGTTGTTAACGGTGTCAAAGCGCTGAACCACCAGCTCAAGGGTGTTGAGCAGAGAGAGCACGGCCCCCGTGGCGTTGGCGTTCACGACGATATCCGCGCTGCCGCCGCTGCCCACGGTGAAGTTGACCTGAGCGGTGTCATTACCGAGCAGCGTCAGGACGTTGCCCACGGCGCCGACCAGCAGGAAGCCGTAGTCGCTGTACTGGCTGTTGGTGACGGTGGCCGTGGTGCTGAGATCCAGCTCTTCGACATTATTGCTGGCGGAGAGCGGCACCACCGGCGCGAGCGCCGAGCCGGGCTGTGAGATATTGCCCGCCGCGTCGGTGGCGGTGATTTGCAGCGTCTGGCCTTCAGTCTGTTTGTTAACGAAGGTGTAGCTGTACGTGCCGTTGCTGCCCGCTGTGGTCGTGACCGTTGAGCCGTCCGCGAGACGGATGGTGACGGTACTGCCTGCTTCAGCATTGCCGGTTAATACGCTACCGTCGGCGTTGAAGGTTCCGGTTGGTGCCGTTGGCGCGGTCAGATCGACGATAATCGTCGTCACGGCCGATGCCGGGCTGGTGTTGCCTGCGGCATCGGTGGCCGTGGCGGTGAAGTTGTGGGTGCCCTGCGTCAGCGTGGTGGTTTCCGGCAGCGTCCAGTTGCCATTGCCGTCGGCGGTGACGGTGCCCACCAGCGTGATGCCATCGTAGATCCGTACCGTTGCATTCGCTTCGGCGGTCCCGCTCAGGGCCGGACGCGTGTCGTTGGTCGGGGTGGTGCCGGTTACCGGACCGATGACGCTACCGACATCATCAATTACCGAGCTGATGACCGGCGCTGCCGGAGCAAGGGTATCGACGTTAATCGTGTACCCGGCGGTTGGCGCGCTGGCATTGCCCGTCGCATCGGTGGCGGTAAAGGTCAACGTGTGCGGGCCGTTGCCCAGCGCCGGAGAAGGCGTATAGCTCCACGCCCCGCCGGTGGCGATCACGCTGCCAATCTGCACGCCGTTATCGAAGATTTTCACCGTAGAACCCGCTTCTGCCGTACCGCTGAGGGTTGGCTGCGCGTCGTTGGTTATTCCTCCGTTCGCGACTGGCGTTGCCGCATTGCCGACGTCATCCAGAATGCTGGTGAGCACCGGCAGCGCTGGCGGTGCGGTGTCAATCGTCAGACTGAAGCTTGCGGACGACGCGCTGGTGTTGCCTGCGGCATCCGTAGCCTGCGCGGTGAAGCTGTGCGCCCCCTCTGTCAGCGTGGTATTGAGTAAGATACTCCAGCTGCCGCTGCCGTCTGCGGTGCCCGTCCCGACCAGCGTGGTTCCCTCATAGATATTCACGGTGGCAAACGGTTCGCTGGTTCCGACCAGCCGCGGTACGGTGTCGTCGATCGTCTGCCCGGACGTGATTGGCCCGGTAATGTTCCCCACATCGTCAAGCGCCTGGCTGATAACCGGCGCGGTGGGTGCCGTGCTATCGACAACCAACGTAAAGCCTGGCGAGGCGGGGCTGATGTTTCCTGCGGCATCGGTGACCGTGGCGGTCCAGGTGTGGCTGCCAGCCGCCAGTGGCGTGGACGGCGTAAAGCTCCATGCACCGGTACCGTCAGCCAGCGCGGTGCCGACAGGCTGCCCGTTTTCATAGATAGTGACCGTGGCGTTGGCCGTCGCGGTGCCGCTCAGCGTTGGCGTGGTGTCGTCGGTGCTTTGCCCGGAAGTGAGCGGGGTTTGAATACTGCCCACGTTATCTGCCGCGGCTGAAATGACCGGCGCAGACGGCACGCCCGTATCCACCGTCAGGTTAAACGGTGCCGTTGCAGTACCCACGTTGCCCGCCGCGTCGGTGGCGTTGAAGGTAATGGCATGCGGTCCGTCGATCAGATCGGTACCCGGCGTGAAGGTCCAGCTGCCCTGGGCATTGACCACGGCGGTGCCAATTTCGTTGCCATCAACAATCACGTGCACCGTAGAACCCACGTCGCCCGTACCGTTGAAGGTCGGACGCGCGTCGTTAGTGCTGTTACCCGACGTGAGCGTCCCCGTGATCGGTGCGACATCGTCAATCACGCTGGTTACCACCGGCACGCCGGGGCCTGCGGTATCGACGGTGAAGGCGAAGACCGACGAGTTCGCCGAGGCGTTGCCCGCGGCATCCGTTGCGTACGCGCGCAGGGAGTAGCTGCCGTCGTCCAGCGGCGTGGTCGGGGTGAAGGACCAGTTACCGTTTCCGCCGACGGTCGTCGTACCCAACTGCGTACCGTTATTCATGATGTAGATGGTGCTGCCTGCCTGTCCGGTGCCGCTAATCGTTGGGGTGTTGTCGTTGGTCGACTGTCCGCTGGTGAGGTTGCCCGTGACGCCGCCAGGGACGTTATCACTTACCGTATCCAGCGTTGGAACCGTCGGCGCCGTGAGGTCAACCACCACGCTCCACGGGTCGGAGACCAGGCTCAGGTTACCCTGCGGATCGGTTGCCTGAACCGTGAACGCGTGTGGCCCTTCGACAAGCGCGGTCTCTGGCGTAAAGCTCCACGCGCCGGTGCCATCAGCCGTAACCACGGCAATCTGGGTTGCGCCATCGAAAATGGTTACGATGCTGTTTGCGTCCGCTGTCCCCGAAAGGGTTGGCGTGGCGTCGTTCGTTTCGCTGCCGCTGGCTACCGGGGTGGCGGTATTGCCCACATTATCCGTTACGCTGGTGATGACCGGCGTGGTGGAAATGGAATCCACCACGATGGTGAAGTCCGCCGAAGGACCGCTCTGATTTCCCGCCGGATCGGTCTCGCGGATGGTCAGAACATTACTGCCTTCTGGCAGGGCGGGCGTGGTGTAGCTCCAGGTGCCGGTATTACCAACCACCACGCTGTCCAGCAGCACGCCGTTGTTGTAGATGGAGATGGTGTCACCCACCGCGCCGGTGCCGGTGAGGGTCGGCTGGCTGTCGTTGGTGGTCTGGCCGCTGGTCAGCGGACCGGTGACAGGACCCACGTCGTCAATGACCGAGCCAATAGTTGGCGTGCCCGGCGCGGTCAGATCGACGGTTACGCTGGCCGCCGGAGAGCGGCCGCTTGTGGCACCGTTGAGGGTCGCGGTCACCTCAAAGGTGTGCAGCCCCTCGCCAAGCGCGGCCGGCGTATAGCTCCAGTTGCCGCTGCCGTCGGCGGTCACCGTTGTTAATGGCGTCGTGCTACCGTCCTGATAGATAGTAATCACGCTGCCCGCTTCGGCCGTACCGGTAAGCGTTGGCGTGGTGTCGTTGGTGGTTTTGCCTTTCACATCGCCGGTGACCGGGTCCACGTCATCAACGATGGCCGTAATAACGGGAACCTGCGGCAGCTCAAGCGGCGAGTCGGTGACGATAAAAGGCACGTCAGCGCTGGCATTTCCTGCGGCGTCCGTGGCGGTCACGGTCAGCGTGGTTGGATCCAGCTGCGCCGGGCTCAGCGCAATGGAGAAGCTGCCGTCGCTGCCGACAACGCCGGTACCAATGACCGTGCCACCGCTGTCTTTCACGGTAATGGTGCTTCCCTCTTCGCCGGTACCGGTCAGCGGTGTTCCTTCATCTGGCAGGCTCATGTTGCCCGGATCTGCCGGGGCGACGGTATCTACCGTCACGCTCACCGGTGCGGAACTCCCTGAAATATTGCCCGCCGGATCGCTGGAAGAGACGGTGAAGGTATATGTAGCATCCGGCAGCGTCGCGTCGGCAGTCCAGCTCCAGGTGCCATCCGGCTGTATCGTTACCGGTGCTCCTGACGGGGTACCGTCGATGGAGACGATAACGGTGGCGCCGGGCTCGCCGGTCCCGGTCAGGGTCGGCGTGCCGTCATTCGTATAAAGCAGGTTATTAGACAGCTGGCTGCCCTCAACCTCGGTAATGGCCGGGACTTCAGGCGCAACGGTATCGAGGGTGACGGTAAAGACCGGGCTGAGCGCGCTGACGTTACCCGCCGCGTCAACGCCTGCGACGGTGATGTTCAGCGGGCCGTCCGTTTGCGTTGGCAGAATAAGGCTCCATTCGCCGTTAACCACAACAACGCGCCCCAGCTCGACGCCGTTGTTGTAGACGATCACCGTCTCACCGTTAACGCCGGTTCCGCCCACTGTGGGGGTGGTATCCGTGATGTAGCCGCCGTTTGCTTCACCCCCTACGGCGCTGATCGACGGAACATCCGGTGCTACGGTATCCACGGTAATCGTAATCGCTGGCGACGGGTCAGAGACGTTGCCCGCCTCATCGGTGGCGGTGGCGGTATAGACGTGGCTGCCTTCCCCAATATTACTGTCAGGACGCCAGCTCCAGTTGCCGTTGCTGTCTACCGTTACGGTGCCCACGATGGTCGGTGTGCCGTTAACGGTATCAGTGATGTTGATAACGTCATTCGCCGTACCGGTGCCGCTCAGGATCGGGCGCGGATCGTTGGTGGTTCCGCCATCGGGAACGGGGCCGGTTATCTGGCTGACGCTATCGGTAATCACCGGTGCTGCTGGTGCTGTTGGCGCATCGGTATCAATGGTGATGGTGACCGGCTGGGACGGGGCGCTTTCGTTGCCCGTGCCGTCCATATTGGTGACGGTCAGGGTAATGTCATAGGTGCCGTTAGGCAGCGGGGTAGCTGGCGTCCAGGTCCAGTTGCCGGTGCCGTCCACGAGCACATCATCAAGCTTGACCCCACCGTTGTAGATGGTCACGGTATCGCCCGGATTGCCGGTGCCGCTCAGGGTCGGCGTGGTGTCGCGGGTGGTTTCTCCCGGGTTCAGCGGCGTTTCTGTGCCGTCAGGATTGACGGTGATTGCCGGGATCTCCGGCGTGGCTGGCGGAACGGTATCTACCGTCAGTTCAAACGGCGTTGAGATGGTGGTATTGCCCGCGGCATCCGTGGCATGCACCGTCAGCGTATGCGGGCCGTCGGTGAGCGGGATAACGGGGGTAAAGCTCCAGCCGCCGCTGCCGTCGAGGGTCGCGGTGCCGAGCAGGGTGGTACCGTCATAGACGGTAATCACCGCATCTGCCGGGGCGGTGCCGCTCAGGGTCGGCGTGGTGTCGTCGGTGGTGTCGCCGCTGGTAAGCGGCCCGTTAACGCCGCCGACGTCATCGGTTACGGTGGCGATGGTGGCCGCCGCTGGCGGCGTGGTATCGACGGTCAGGGTAAAGCCGCCTGACGGCTGGCTGGTATTACCCGCTCCATCGGTGGTGACAGCGGTAAAGGTATAGGTGCCGTTAACAAGCGGTGTGGTTGGGGTATAGGTCCACGTGCCGCTGCTGTCGATCACAATTGTCGTGAGATCGACGCCGTCCTGGCGGATGGTGACGGTTGAGCCCGGCTCCGCGGTGCCGTTGAGCGTCGGCGTGGTGTCATTGGTGCTGTCGCCAGAGTTGAGCGCGCCGAGGCGCTCTGGCACGTCATCCACCACCTGGGTAATGACCGGCGCATCCGGGGCAACGCTGTCAATGATGATGCCCCAGCTGTTGGATACGTCGCTAATGTTGCCCGCCGCGTCAGTTGCGACGGCGGTCAGGGTATGTTGACCCTCAGCGATCGGGGTGTCCGGAGTAAAGCTCCACGCGCCGAGGCCATCGGCGACGGTGGTTCCAATATCAACCCCATCCACGCGGATGGTGACCGTGGCGTTGGCCGCGGCGGTACCGCTGAGCGTCGGGGTTGAATCATTGGTGGTCTCATTGAGGTCGAGCGAGCCGGTTCGTTCAGGCACATCGTCAACGACCTGCGTAATCACCGGGGCGGCCGGTGCCGTCCCGTCGACGATAATGGTCCACGCGTTCGATTGTCCGCTCGGGTTACCGGCGGCATCCGTCGCCGTTGCCGTCAGCACGTACGTACCATCAGCCAGCGGAGAGGGCGGCGTAAAGCTCCACAGGCCGGATGAGGGGACGGCCACCGTGCCGATGATATCGCTGCCGTTGAAAATCGTGATGGTCGAACCGGGTTCGCCCGTGCCGTTCAGGGTCGGCGCCCGGTCGTTGGTCAGCCCATTCTGGTCCACGGGACCGGTTGTGTTCAGCACGTCGTCAATCACCGACACGATAACCGGGGCCTGCGGAGGGGTGACATCCGGCGCAGCTGCGGAGGTTGCTGGCCCCGTGTTGCCCGCAGCGTCGGTGGCGTCTGCGGTCAGGATTTCGCCGTTGAGCTTAGGCGGGGTCAGCGTCAGGCTAAAGTTGCCCTCGCTGTCGGCCACAGGGGTGCCAAGGATAGCGTCGCCTTCACGGATGGTTACCGTGCTGCCAGGCTCCGCGGTGCCGGTGATGGTGCCGCCATCATTCGATACGACGAGGTCGCCGGGGGCCAGCGGCGGCGTGGTGTCCACGGTGAAGATGATTGGCTCTGAGGCCGCACTCTGGTTTCCGGCTGCATCGGTTTCAACGACGGTTATCGTGTGCGTTCCGTCCGCGAGCGGGCCCTCTGGCGTGACGCTCCAGGTGCCGTTCGGCAGCACCGTTGTGGTTCCAACCGCAACGCCGTTATCGTAGATAGTGATTGTGCCACCGGGCTCGCCCGTTCCCGCCAGGATCGGCTTTGACGCATCGGTAGGTGTGCCTGCGGTTATGGTCCCTCTGATCGCACCCGTGTCGTCGGTCAGCACAATCGCGGTTGGCGCGGTCGGCGGGGTAAGATCCACGGTGAGGGTAAATACCAGTGAGGCTGGTCCGAGGTTGCCGGCGGCGTCGGTTGCCCGCACGGTAATCTGGTGGGTGCTTTCAGTCAGATCGGTTGACGGGGTAAATGTCCAGGTGCCGTTGCTGGCGACGAGCGCCGTGCCAATGGCGACTCCGCCGTCATAGATGGTTACGGTGGAGCTCGCCTCCGCGGTGCCGCTGAGCTGCGGGCGTGGATCGTTGGTGCTGCCGCCGTTAGTGACCGACCCCGTTTGAGGATCAATATCGTCCGTCACGCTGCCGATCGTTGGGGCATCGGGTGCGGTGAGATCCGGCGCCGTAATCGTTGTGCCCTGGCTGGTATTCCCGGCCGCATCCGTCGCGGTGGCGGTCACCTGTTCGCCGTTGGTCAGCGGAGTGCCGAGAGACACAGTAAAGTTTCCGTCACTGCCGGTTTTTCCGGTGCCAAGGACGTTGCCGTTCGCGTCTTTCAGCGTGATGGTACTGCCGGGCTCGGCGGTACCGGTGACGCTTTTACCGTCCGACGAGAACTGAAGGCCGGAGGGTGCATTCGGCGGTGTTGTATCCGGGTTGGTGGGATCGACTGGCGTACTGGGGTTAGGGTTAGGATTGTTGTTATTCCCATCATCGTCATCCCCGCCGCCGCCGCCGCTGGAGCTTGCCACCGCCGCGATGGCGCCAGCCGCGACAATGCCGCCCAGCGCCCACGGCCAGATGGCGGCACCACCTGCATCACTCCCGGATGCGGCCAGCACGGCGTCCGTGGACGCGATGGATTCGTACGTGGCGGCTCCGGTTGGATCTTCAATCCACCATAACGCACCGTCACTCTCCTGGAGCACCAGCTGGCTCACGCCCTGCGCGTCGGTGACATAGAAATTTTTAAGGGTGATCACTTCCCCTGAGTGCAGTGTCACCACCAGATCGTTACCACTTCGCGCGAAGTGGGAGACATCGGCTCGCTCTACATGAAGCTCAACGATAGAGGAATGGCTCAGCGTAACCTGTGTGCCTTCCGTAGTCGTTTCCACGCCAGTGAGTTTTGATATAACAGAGATTTGGCTCATTTAGGTATTACTCCAGCAGAGTTATCGTGAACGACGAGCAAGACGAGCCATCTCTGGAGAAGGTAAAGGGCGCCCCCGGCGGAGTTACTGTTTTTTAAACAGCACTCACCGTCTTTTTTAGAGCGAACGATGCCCGCCAGGATTCAGAGTGGCAACATCAGAGCGAATGTAATTACTTACGAGTCAGAATGTTTGCTATGCGTATTTTGTGCCTTATAAAACCCTGTAATTAATAGAGGATTTGGTTTTGAGGATATAAAAATGATATAGCCAGAAAACGGTGAATGTGCAAATTAAGCTTTCGTAAATAAAGAGGTAGGTCGTAAAGATGTCATTAATTTATTAATGGGGTTTATGTATTTGTTTTATTAATGGGTTGTTTTTGTTGGGTTTTTTCTGATTGCAGTATGCTTTTTTATTTATGTTTTAGATGTAGTTTAATAATTGGTAGTGACGTTTTTGAATGCAATTAAAAATGTTATTATTTAAAGCTGCTTAATCATGGTTTAAGTTAGGATAACATTTTTGATGTAGGATATATTATATTAATAGGGATTTAAAATATATTCTTATGTGGTGTTGGAATTATGCTACTGCGAGCAGGAAATATAATAACCTGCTGTATTTTCAATACGGTCATTCATTTACCTGATACTGAGGGCGAAAAAAATGACCGCAGAGATGGGCATCCGGACATTTGCATCGATCCTATCTGTCGTCATAAGGCGGCGAACAAAAAGGGGCAGATATACACGACGTATCGCTTTTATTTGAAGCAATAAAAAAGGCCGCTAACGCGGCCCTGAGGTGAGTGTGTCGGTTATTCAGTAACTTTCTTTTCCAGCTCGCTGGCACCTTCTTTGGTTTTGTTCCAGCCTTTCTCTGCGCCTTCTTTAGTGGCATCCCACCCCTTCTCGGTGCCTTCTTTGGTTTTATGCCAGGCTTTCTGGGAATCTTCGCTGACTTTGCTGCCAAAGCTTTCGCTCTTACCTTCCGCAGCATGCTGCTGTTTCAGCTTCAGCTCTTCGCCCTTGTTCTGCTCTTCGTGCAGTTTTTGCTTCGCTTCGTTGGCGTTTGCGTTCGCCGCAGCGACGGTATCGTCAGTTGCATGTGTGGTCGCAGCAAATACTGGGGAAGCCAGCAGAACGGCAGATAATGCGATAATTGTTTTTTTCATAATATCCTCATTTAACGTTATCGGTTATGAGCGTGATTCAGCATGGCACAGACGAAGCGGGGTGGCTTTAGGAAAAAACTGTAATGAGATCAAAGTACCCAGGTAAGCGCCTCCTTGCTTGAGGATCACCCGAAGGATAAAAAACCTATTTCTATGAGGGCTGCAAGGGTCAGCAGAATAAAGAAAATAACGACCATGGGTCTGTACATTTTAAGGCTCCATCCTTGTGTGATGTCTTGTCCAGCGTACGGGATACATCGTTAAGCCATCCCCGGCACGACATATCCCCTGAGTGAATTGTGTCCGTTTTTACTTTTCCATGGGAGGAGGGCGGTGTCGTTGATGTTTATCAAAGGGCAGCGGCAGGGTAAGGAAAATCTGCATGAAAGTTACTGCGCCTTGTTAGCGTTGAACGCTTTGCGTTGCCGCTGGCTGTCGCCACTGGCGGACGTGCTCGATCAGGGCTCTTAGCTTGGGCGCCATATTGTGACGCTGGGGGAAATAGAGATAAAAGCCTGGAAAAGACGGAAGAAACGTATCCAGCAGGGCAACAAGCTGCCCCGTTTCGATATACGGAGTGAATGTATCCTCCGTGGCTAAGGTTATGCCGCCGCCGGCCAGTGCCAGGCTGAGCATAAGGCGCAGATCGTTTGTGGTGATCTGCGGTTCAATCGCCACATCGAAAGGAACGCCCGCCTCCTCAAATTCCCAGCGATAGGGGGCAACGTCCGGGGCTGGGCGCCAGCCGATACACCGGTGAGCCACCAGCTCGCGGGGGTGCTCAGGTACGCCGTGAGTCGCCAGATAGGACGGTGAAGCCACCACCCTCTCACGCTGCTGACCCGTAAGGGGAACGGCGATCATGTCTTTTTCAATAACTTCACCCAGCCTTACCCCGGCGTCATAGCCCGCCGCCACGATATCGAACTCCTCGTCCGACACGAAGATATCAAGCGATACCGCAGGATGCGCAGCCGCAAACGAAGCGAGCAGCGGGCCAGAGAGAAACGCTTCCGCGATTGAGGTGACCGCGATTCTGAGCTGACCGCGCGGTGTGCTGTCCGACGCGACGTCTTCAAATGCCGCTTCAATATTGGCGATGGGAGCCTGCAACGATTTACGCAGCCGTTCCCCTGCTTCAGTGAGGCTTACCGAGCGCGTGGTGCGCATCACCAACAGGGTTTGAAAACCATCTTCAAGACGCCTAATCCCCTGACTGACAGCGGAGCGGGTTATGCCCAGCCGCGCGGCGGCAGCGCTAAAGCTGCGCTCCTCGGCGACCGCCAGAAAAATAGGTAACAGATTGAGATCGATTTTCATTGTTTAACATTGCTAACCAGTGAGTCCAGTAAATGCAGGATACAAGAAACAATGGTGAGTATCTATTATCACGTTGAACTAACGTAAGGAGCAAAACATGAACAAAGTTATCTTAATTACCGGTGCATCAAGCGGTATCGGAGAAGGTATTGCCAGAGAGTTAGGCAAGGCAGGCGCGAACGTTTTCCTGGGCGCTCGCAGGCTGGATCGCATCAACGCCCTGGCTGCTGAAATCCGCAGTGCAGGGGGGGAAGCAGAGGCCGCAGTCTTAGACGTTACCAGCCGCCAGTCGATGGCTGACTTCGTACAGGCAGCGCGTGAAAAGTGGGGCCGCATTGACGTGCTGATTAACAACGCGGGCATCATGCCTCTTTCTCCGCTTTCGGCAGGCAAGCAGGATGAGTGGGAGCGCACCATTGACGTGAATATCAAGGGCGTGCTGTGGGGGATAGGCGCCGTTCTGCCGATTATGGAAGCCCAGGGGTCGGGACAAATCATTAATATCGGCTCGATTGGTGCCTTGTCCGTGGTGCCCACGGCTGCTGTCTACTGTGCCACCAAATTCGCCGTACGGGCGATTTCGGATGGTTTACGTCAGGAAAGTTCGAACATCCGCGTGACCTGCGTTAACCCTGGGGTAGTGGAAAGCGAACTGGCCTCGACCATTACGCACCCGGAAACCATGGCGGCGATGGACGCGTACCGTGCTATTGCCCTCAAACCTGCTGATATCGCCCGCGCTGTGCGCCACATCATCGAGGCGCCTGAGAGTGTCGATACAACAGAAATTACGATCAGACCGACGGCATCTGCGAACTAACGTTGCGGATGAAAAAATGCAGGTTAGCGCAGCTGGTTGACAACAGATCTGACTGGTCTGCGAATCCAGACTACGCTTGCTAAAAAATGGTCGTCTGAATTTCGGTTGTGACGTTCATACTGAATGCTTAGATTCATTTTCAATCTATTGAGAGGAAATGAATATGAATTTTGCAGAACTCCACAACCAGGAGCAGCCCCTGCTTATCGCTAACGTTTGGGACGCCGCCAGTGCTGTCGCAGCGCAAGAAGCAGGCTATCAGGCACTGGGAACGTCCAGTGCAGCAATAGCGTCCATGCTGGGATATGAAGACGGGCAGGGAATGCCGTTTGATGCGTTATTTTATGTGGTCACCCGTATCCGGGCTGTCAGCAGCCTGCCATTGAGCGTTGACATGGAAGCAGGATATGGTGATTCAGCCGAAGAGATAGTCGCTAATCTCAGGCGCCTTGCTCAGACAGGCGTAGCAGGCGTTAACCTTGAAGACAGCAGAGTCATTAATGGTAAGCGTCAGCTTGACGATATCTCTGATTTTTCCCGTAATCTGAGAACAGTATGCAATGCGCTGAGAAGCGAAAACTGTAGCCTGTTTCTGAACATTCGGACTGACACTTACCTGCTCGGGCATGAAGACGCATTGCAGGAGACGATATTACGGGGTCAGAGCTATAAAGCTGCAGGTGCTGATGGCCTTTTTGTTCCCTGTCTGACGTCAGAGAAAGACATCAGCCTCATTGCAGAGGCAACGGGTCTGCCTCTGAACGTCATGTGTATGCCCGATCTTCCGTCGTTCGACAGGCTGAAGCTGGCCGGGGTAAACCGCATTTCAATGGGCAATTTTGTTCATTCAGCCATGCAGTCAACGCTGAGTGATGTAATGCATGCGATTCGAGCTCGTCAGACGTTTGCAGGACTTTTTAGCGATGAAAATAACCGATAAGAATTTGTGTGATATCTGGTATCAGGCATTACTCGAACGAGATTCAGAATATACCGGCGTATTTTTTGTTGGCGTCAAAACTACTGGCGTATTCTGCATTTCGGTATGCCGGGCGCGAAAGCCCAGGCGCGAAAATGTTGAATTTTATAAGGATGCCAAATCTGCCCTGGCGGACGGCTTTCGTCCCTGTAAGGTCTGCAGACCCGCTGAAAATGCGCACAGCGCGCCATTATTTGTTGAACAGGCGCTTGCGCTTGTCAGGCGCGATATTAAATCCCGTGTGGCTGACGCGCAGCTTCGCCAGCACGGAATCAGTCCGGAGCGGGTAAGACGCTGGTTCCTGCAACATCACGGCATCACTTTTCAGGCTTTCCAGCGAATGCAGCGGGTGAACGTTGCCTTGCAGGAGCTTAAAAGCGGACGAGCGGCTACTGACGTTGCGCTGGACAATGGCTATGAATCCCTGAGCGGGTTTGGTTACATCTACAAGCGGCTTACTGGCGCAGCGCCGACTCAGGCAACCGAGGTGATTGTCATTCATCGGTTTACCACTACGCTTGGGCCTATGTTTGTCTGCGCGACAGAGCGGGGAGTGTGTCTGCTGGAGTTTACCGATCGCCGGATGTTAGAAACAGAATTCCGCGATATCCAGCGTTTATTTAACGCCAGAATTGTCACCGGAGAAAACAGCCATACACGGCAGACAGTAAAAGAAATCAGCGAGTATTTTGCCGGAACTCGTCGACAGTTTGAGCTCTCTGTGGATGCCCCGGGCAGCGATTTTCAGCAATCCGTCTGGCATGAGTTGCGTGCAGTTCCCTATGGACAGACTTCGCATTATCAGGCCATTTCGCTAGGGATGAATAAGCCCAATGCTGTGCGCGCCGTCGCTGCAGCTAATGGTGCAAACCGGATTGCGATTGTGATCCCTTGTCACAGGATAATTGGCAAAGATGGAAAGATGACGGGTTACGGCGGTGGTATTTCGCGCAAAGAATGGCTCATTGAGCATGAGCGAAACAATGTTTGATGGCGTAATGTTCCATTGTTGCCGGAATATTTTACGAACTTCGCGGTATAAAATGCAGACACAAAAAAGCCCGCAGGGCTTGCGCCGTGCGGGCTCTTAGGACTTCATCGGATGACTCTGGTAATCACCGATGGAGAATTTTGGTGGAGCTGGCGGGAGTTGAACCCGCGTCCGAAATTTCTACATCCTCGGTACTACATGCTTAGTTTGTCTTTACATTCGCACGCCAGCTGCGGACAGACACGCCACTAACGAACTAGCCTGATTAGTTTTAACGCTTCAACCCCAGGCAGGGCTTCCACGCGATCTCTTTTGGGTTTGACCTCTCTTTGATCCCCGTCTTAAGAGCGGAAGCTAGGGAGAGAGGGCTCAGAGCAGGTTATTAAGCTGCTAAAGCGTAGTTTTCGTCGTTTGCGACTATTTTTTTGCGGCTTTTAACGAGGCAAACCGCCCCTCGGCATGCACCTTGGGTTTCGCAAATCCCGTCGAATCCAGAATCAGCCCCAATAGTGTTGAACTAAGTATACCAGATTTCACTTCCTGGATACCAGCCCGGAACGCTAACTTATTGAATAGTACAATAAGTGTACAGAATCAACGTCCTGCGTTTTTCATGATGCGCGCTTTATCCAACTGCCACTCGCGTTCTTTCAGGTCAGTACGTTTGTCGTGCTGTTTTTTACCTTTCGCGACGCCAATTTTCACTTTGCACCAGGCATTTTTCCAGTACAGTGACAGGGCGACCACGGTGAAACCTTCACGGTTGATGCGTCCGTAGAGGGATTCCAGCTCACGCTTGTTCAGCAGCAGTTTACGGGTGCGCGTTGGGTCACATACGTAGTGCGACGAGGCGACGGTCAGCGGCGTAAAGTTCGCGCCGAACAGGAAGGCTTCGCCATCTTTAAGGATCACGTAGCTGTCGCCGATGTTGGCTTTCCCGGCGCGCAGCGATTTTACTTCCCAGCCCTGCAACGCAAGGCCAGCTTCGAATTCTTCTTCAATGAAATACTCGTGGCGAGCACGCTTGTTGAGCGCAATGGTCGCCGAGCCTGGTTTATGTGCTTTTTTCTTCGTCATAAGTGTCGTAAAGCCGTCGGTAATCTGATTTCAAAAAGTCACCTCATTGCGTCCTGTGAGGTCTAACGCGCTATCTTAGCACGAGATGAGGCTTAGCGTTTTTTTAACAGGTGATAAATGTTATTATTTGTCCGTTGTGTGACCATGGAAAATGCTATGCCTCAGATTAGCCGTACTGCGCTCGTTCCTTACAGCGCGGAACAAATGTATCAGTTAGTGAACGATGTTCAGTCTTATCCAGAGTTTATCCCGGGATGTACCGGGAGCCGCGTTCTGGAGTCTGGCCCGACGCAGATGACTGCGGCGGTGGATGTCTCCAAAGCGGGGATCAGCAAGACGTTCACCACCCGCAATACGCTGACTAACAATCAGAGTATTTTGATGCATCTGGTGGATGGTCCATTTAAAACCCTGATGGGTGGCTGGAAGTTTACGCCACTGAGCGCTGACGCCTGCCGCATTGAGTTCCATCTGGACTTTGAGTTCACCAATAAGCTAATTGAGCTGGCGTTTGGCCGCATCTTTAAAGAGCTGGCGTCAAATATGGTTCAGGCGTTTACCACCCGCGCCAAAGAGGTTTACAGTGTCGCATAAGATTGCTGTAGAGGTGGTCTACGCGCTGCCGGAGAAGCAGTACCTACAGCGTGTAATGCTGGAAGAGGGGGCAACCGTTGAGGCGGCTATCCGCGCGTCCGGCATCCTCGAGCTTCGCAGAGATATCGACCTGGCGAAGAACAAGGTCGGGATTTACAGCCGTCCGGTGAAGCTGGGCGACGTGTTGAAAGAGGGCGATCGGGTGGAGATTTATCGTCCTCTGATTGCCGACCCGAAAGAGCTGCGTCGCCAGCGCGCGGAGAAGTCTGCTAAGTAGCGTGTTTCCCCCTCACCCTGTCTCTCTTCCCAAAGGGGAGAAGGGATAAAGAAAAACAAAAAAGGTGCTCGTTGAGCACCTTTTTGCATTTCTGGCTTTTGATTATTTTGTCAGGGCAGGTTTGTTGTCGATGTTGGTCAACACACCGGCGCTGCTGAAGGTCAGCGTCAGGGTCTGCTGGGTCACGCTTTCGTGGCCAGGCTGCTGACGGAATACATAGAACCAGGTGTTAGTGCCGAACGGATCGGTCATCATCGGGGTTCCCAGTGCATAAGCGACCTGCTGTTGTGTCATCCCCACGCGGATTTTGGACACATCGTTAGGGGTAAGGTAGTTCCCCTGGTTGATGTCAGGACGGTAAACCACTTTCTCCAGAGTGGAACAGCCTGCGGTCAACATCAGAAGAACCGCTGCGGCAGCGGTCAGCATTTTACAACGCATAGTGATTTGATTCCTTTTCGGGCCCGAGCAGAACGCGGCTCATATGTAATATGCCGATGATAATAGACCTTGCCCCACTTTGAAACCGGTCTGGCGGCGTTTTTGTTGTTCTGTATGACCCTGAGATCCCGAAAAAGTTTATGCCGCCAGCAGTTCTTTCGCGTTCGCGAGCGTGTTACGCGTGACTTCACTGCCGCCGAGCAGTCGTGCCAGCTCCTGAAGACGCGCGCGTTTATCCAGCGGCTTCATGTGCGTTTCGGTCATTTCGCCGTCGGTTTCTTTACTGACAATAAAGTGATGATGACCACAGCCCGCGACCTGCGGCAGGTGGGTGACACACATCACCTGCGTTGACTCACCTAGCTGGCGCAGCAGTTTACCCACCACTGCCGCCGTTGGGCCGCTGATGCCGACATCCACTTCATCGAAAATCAGCGCCGGGGTTTCCATTTTACGTGCGGTAATCACCTGAATCGCCAGCGCAATACGCGACAGTTCACCGCCGGATGCCACTTTGGAGATTGCCTGCAGCGGCTGCCCCGGGTTGGTGGTGACGCGGAACTCGATGCGATCCGCCCCTTCTGCCGTCAGGTGGTTCTCTTCAAAACGGACATCAATGGTGAATACACCGTGCGGCATCGCCAGCGTGTGCATGCTGTCGGTGATGTGCTGGCTTAGCTCCTGAGCGTAATGTTGACGGATCTCATGCAGTTTTTTCGCCGTGGTCAGCGCCTGCTGATGATGCAGGTTCACGGCCAGAGAGAGGGTTTCCTGCGAATCAGCCTGATCGTCAAGCTGCTGCTGTTCTTCGAGCAGAGACTGATAATAGCCTGGTAGTTCTTCCGGCGTGACATGGTGCTTGCGCGCCAGTGAAATCTGACGAGAAAGGCGCTGCTCCAGCTCAAACAGACGGTTCGGGTCGAGGTCCAGCCGTTCACAATAATGACGCAGTTCGTCACTGGCTTCTGAGATTTGAATCGCGGCCTCTTCCAGCATATCCAGTACGCCAGAAAGTTTACTGTCCATGCCGGCCAGTTCGGTGACCAGTTGACGGACATTGTACAGCTGGCTCTGCAGGTTAACGTCTTCGCCATCTGCCAGCATGTTGAGGGCATTCTGGCTGGTTGAGAGCAGGTGGCCGCTGTTGGCGAGGCGCTTGTACTCTTCGTCAATTAGTTCAAACTCACCCGCCTGCGGGTTGAATTCGTTCAGCTCTTTAAGCTGGTACGCCAGCAGCTCCGCACGCGCGGCGCGCTCCTGGCTTTGCTGCTGGTGCTGGGCGAGCTCGCGGCAGCTCTGATGCCACTGGCGGTAGTGCTCCGCCATAAGTTGAGTAAGCGCGTACTCACCCGCATAGCCATCAAGCAGGGCTTTCTGCTGTTCTGGTTTGACGAGTTGCTGATGCGCGTGCTGACCGTGGATCTGGATAAGCAGCTGGCCGAGTTCGCGGAGCTGGGAGAGCGGGACTGCCGTGCCGTTGATAAAGCCACGGGAGCGCCCGTCGCTGCTGATCACGCGGCGAAGTAAACACTCACGTCCATCTTCGAGCTGATTTTGTTCCAGCCAGCGCAGGGCTGCAGGGGTATCTTTCAGGGAGAAACGTGCGCAAAGATCGGCACGGTTTGCGCCCATGCGCACCATGTCGCCTTCTGCACGGCCGCCAAGGCACAAGCCGAGGGCATCAATGGCAATGGATTTACCCGCACCGGTTTCGCCGGTGATCGCCGTCATGCCGCTGTGGAAATCGATCTCAAGCTCACGAACAATGGCAAAGTTGCTGATGGTCAGTTGTGCCAGCATAATTGTTTTCCTGTATGAAAAACCATAACTGTGTTTTCATACAGTATAAACTGGTTTTTTATACAGTAAAGTACTGGATGCAAAATCAGAACAATTTTTTTGACCAGCCAAGCTTCGAGCTTAATGTGTTGAAATAGCTGTAATCTTTCGGGTGAATCAAGTTCAGGTGGTAATCACACCGGCGAATAAGAACATCTTCACCTTCCTGGATTGGCAGCGCGATCTGGCTGTCGCAGCTGATCTCCAGGTCGTTACGGCGGTGCGAGAAGCGCAGACGTATCGTACTGTCGCCGTTAATCACCAGCGGGCGCGCGGAGAGCGTGTGCGGGAACATCGGCACTAGTGTAATAGCATCCAGAGAGGGCGTCAGGATCGGGCCGCCCGCAGAAAGCGAGTAGGCGGTTGAGCCGGTCGGGGTGGAGATAATCAACCCGTCAGAACGCTGGGAGAAGGCAAAGATTTCGTCGATATAAACTTCGAACTCAATCATGTGTGCCACTTTGCCGGGATGAAGCACCACCTCGTTAATCGCGGTGCTGATGCGCTTCTGACAGTCCTGCTGGCACACCTGCGCTTCCAGTAAAAAGCGTTTTTCGCTGATATAATGACCTTCTAGCACGTCGGCCAGCTGTTGCTGCGCGTTGTCCGGGTCGAGGTCGGTTAAAAAGCCGAGATTGCCGCGGTTGATACCGATGACCTTGATGTCATAACGCGCCAGCGTGCGTGCCGCGCCGAGCATGTTGCCATCGCCGCCCACCACCACGGCGAGATCGGCCTGTTGGCCAATTTCCGCAAGCGTGCCGGTTTTGACGCTCTTCAGCTGCAGTTCCTGCGCAATTTGCTGCTCGACCATCACTTCATAGCCTTTGCTACACAACCAGCGATACAACATTTCATGTGTCGTCAATGCGGTAGGGTGACGCGGATGCCCGACGATCCCAATACACCTGAAATGATTATTCATTTTCTGGAGGTCCTTGTGCCTGATGAATGATGACAATCTCTCTTGTTCCCTTGAATCCAGGAAACTGATCCCCATAATAAGCGAAGTTAGCGAGATGAATGCAGAAAAACGCGGAGAAATTCATGAGTAGTAAAGAACAGAAAACGCCTGAGGGGCAAGCCCCTGAAGAAATTATCACGGAACAGCACGATGAAGTTGAGGCTGTAGAGCCAGACGCATCTGCTGAGCAGGTGGACCCGCGCGATGAAAAAATTGCGAATCTGGAAGCCCAACTGGTAGAAGCACAGAATCGCGAACGCGACACCGTTCTGCGCATCAAGGCGGAAATGGAAAACCTGCGTCGTCGCACCGAGCAGGACGTTGAGAAGGCGCATAAATTTGCGCTGGAGAAATTCGTCAACGAACTGCTGCCGGTGATCGATAGCCTCGACCGCGCGCTGGAAGTGGCTGACAAAGCGAATCCGGACAACGCGGCGATGATCGAAGGTATCGAACTGACGCTGAAATCCATGCTCGACGTGGTGCGTAAGTTTGGCGTGGAAGTGATTGCGGATACCGATGTGCCGCTGGATCCAAACGTTCACCAGGCCATTGCGATGGTGGAATCTGAAGAGATTGAAGCCGGTAAAGTGCTGGGCGTGATGCAGAAAGGTTACACCCTGAACGGCCGTACCATTCGCGCTGCGATGGTGACCGTGGCGAAAGCGAAAGCCTAATTTGCTACCTGTAGTGCCGGGTGGCGGCATTCGCCTTACCCGGCCTACGCTTTACTCGGCAATACTTTCCCGAAGTGGCGTAACGGGCAGCACCTTCACCTGCTTAATCATATTGTCCTGCACGTCCAGGATATCAATATCGTACTGCTCAATGCGCACCCGCGTGCCCGCCGCCGGGATCTCTTCCAGCGCTTCCAGAATCATCCCGTTCATGGTACGAGCTTCATCTTCCGGCAAATGCCAGTTAAAGGCTTTGTTGAGTTCACGGATGTTCGCGCTACCGTCAATCAGCACCGAACCGTCGTTTTGCGGGGTGACCTCTTCCGCGAGAGAAGGGGACATCGACGTGGTAAAGTCTCCGACAATCTCTTCCAGAATATCTTCGACCGTCACCAGGCCCTGAATATCGCCGTACTCGTTGACCACCAGGCCGACTTTTTTCTTGTTGCGCTGGAATTTAACCAGCTGCGTGCTGAGCGGCGTACCTTCCGGCACGTAGTAAATCTCGTCGGCGGCGCGCAGCATCACCTCTTTGGTGAACTCTTTTTTCTCGGTCATCAGACGGTAGGCTTCGCGCACGCGCAGCATACTGATGGCGTCATCCAGCGAGTCGCGATAGAGCACGATGCGCCCGTGCGGAGAGTGCGTCAGCTGGCGGACAATGGCTTTCCAGTCGTCGTTGATGTCGATACCGACGATTTCGTTACGCGGCACCATGATGTCGTTCACGCTTACCTTTTCCAGATCCAGCACCGACAGGAGCATATCCTGATTGCGCCGGGAGATCTGCGAGCGGGATTCGTTCACGATGGTGCGCAGCTCTTCTTTGCTAAGCGCGCTGCTGATAGTGACGTCGGCTTTGATCCCCACCATCCGCATCAAAATGCGTGTGACCATGTTCAGCAGCCAGACCAGCGGCATCATCAGGATCTGCAGCGGCGCCAGCAGGAAGCTGCTCGGGTAGGCCACCTTTTCCGGGTAAAGCGCGGCGATGGTTTTTGGCAGTACTTCGGCAAACACCAGCACCACAAACGTCAGCACGCCGGTGGCAATCGCGACCCCGGCGTTGCCGTACAGGCGCATCCCAACGATGGTGCCGAGGGCTGAGGCCAGAATATTGACAAGGTTGTTGCCGATAAGCACCAGGCTTATCAGCCGATCCGGCTTGCGGAGCAGTTTTTCAACGCGGCGGGCGGCACGGTTACCCTGTTTAGCACGATGACGCAACCGGTAACGGTTTAAGGTCATCATGCCGGTTTCCGAGCCGGAGAAATAGGCGGAAATGACCACCATGACGATCAGGATAACGATCAGCGTGGTGGTAGAGATGTGTTCCAGGGGGAACTCCTTTTATAACTTAGCCAGCAAATTGCTGTATGAAGCGGCTGCCAAAATAGGCAAGGGTGAGAATGCCCGCACCCGCGACGTTGAACCAGACGACGCGACGACCGCGCCAGCCTTCATGATAATGGCCCCACAACAGGACAATATAGACAAACCACGCGATGATGGAGAGCACTGCTTTATCGATATTCTCCACGCTGAACAGGTTCTTCATGTAAAACAGGCCGGTGCAGAGCGTGAGCGTCAGCAGCACCACGCCTATTTGGGTGATGTGGAACATCTTACGCTCAATGACCATCAGCGGCGGCATTTCATGGTTGAACGCCAGCTTTTTGTTTTTCAACTGGTAATCAATCCAGGCGAGCTGCATGGCGTAAAGCGCGGCGATGATCAGCGTCGCATAGGCGAACAGCGACAGGCCGATGTGCACCAGCATCCCCGGCGTCGCCTCCAGATGCGTAATGAATTCATTAGGCATAAAGGTGGCTAAAGCCAGATTGATCAGCGCGAAGGTATAGACAATCGGCAGCAGCAGCCAGCCGCGATTTTTAGACGCGACGATGGTCATTACCGTACAGATCATCAGGCTGACCAGCGAGCCGACGTTGAGGACGCTCAGGTTTTGCACGCTGCCGTCGCCGGGAATAATGCGTGATTCCAGCGCAAACGCGTGGCTTATCAGTGCGATGACCGCCGAAAGAATAGCCATGCGCCGCCAGCCGCTGTTTTTTTGCAGCAGTCCGGGAATAATCAGCGCGAGGCTGACAGAGTAGGCAACAAGGGCGATCAGTGCGAAAACAGGCATATAGGCATCGACAGTTGTCTTAATAAGAAAGAGAAGCAGTATAACGTTACGTGACGCCTGCTCCAACCGTTGCATAACAACAAAGGCGCCTTCATGTTATACTCCGGCAAAATTCTGTGTATGTGTCGCTCAATGCGGCCCAACGTTTCTACTCAGGCGAGAGACAATGTTTGATAATTTAACCGATCGTTTGTCGCGCACGCTGCGCAACATCAGCGGCCGCGGACGCCTTACTGAAGAGAACATCAAGGAAACGCTGCGCGAAGTGCGCATGGCGCTGCTGGAAGCAGACGTGGCGTTGCCGGTTGTTCGTGATTTTATCAACCGCGTAAAGGAGAAGGCGGTTGGTCATGAAGTTAACAAGAGCCTGACCCCGGGTCAGGAGTTCGTCAAAATCGTTCGTAACGAACTGGTTTCGGCGATGGGCGAAGAGAACCAGGTGCTTAACCTGGCGGCTCAGCCGCCGGCCGTGGTGCTGATGGCGGGCCTGCAGGGTGCGGGTAAAACCACCAGCGTCGGTAAGCTGGGTAAATTCCTGCGCGAAAAGCACAAGAAGAAAGTGCTGGTGGTCTCTGCGGACGTCTATCGCCCGGCGGCGATCAAGCAGCTGGAAACGCTGGCCGAGCAGGTCGGCGTGGACTTCTTCCCGTCTGACGTTGCCCAGAAGCCTGTCGACATCGTTAACGCCGCGCTGAAAGAAGCGAAGCTGAAATTCTACGACGTGCTGCTGGTGGATACCGCCGGTCGTCTGCACGTTGACGAAGCGATGATGGACGAAATCAAGCAGGTGCACGCTTCTATCAACCCGGTAGAGACCCTGTTTGTCGTTGACGCCATGACCGGTCAGGATGCGGCAAATACTGCGAAAGCGTTTAACGAAGCGCTGCCGTTAACCGGCGTGGTGCTGACCAAAGTCGACGGCGACGCCCGCGGCGGTGCGGCGCTTTCTATTCGTCATATCACCGGTAAGCCGATCAAGTTCCTCGGCGTGGGCGAGAAAACCGAAGCGCTGGAGCCGTTCCACCCGGACCGTATCGCCTCCCGTATCCTCGGCATGGGCGACGTGCTGTCGCTGATCGAAGATATCGAGAGCAAGGTTGACCGCGCGCAGGCTGAAAAACTCGCCAGCAAGCTGAAAAAAGGCGACGGTTTCGATCTGACCGACTTCCTTGAGCAACTGCGTCAGATGAAAAACATGGGCGGCATGGCAAGCCTGATGGGCAAACTGCCGGGCATGGGCCAGATCCCTGACAACGTTAAATCCCAGATGGATGACAAAGTGCTGGTGCGTATGGAGGCGATCATTAACTCCATGACGCTGAAAGAACGAGCCAAGCCAGAAATCATCAAAGGTTCCCGTAAGCGCCGTATCGCTGCCGGTTGCGGCATGCAGGTGCAGGACGTTAACCGCCTTCTGAAACAGTTCGACGACATGCAGCGCATGATGAAGAAAATGAAGAAAGGCGGCATGGCGAAGATGATGCGCGGCATGAAAGGCATGATGCCTCCCGGTTTTCCAGGGCGTTAATCGCTTTTGAGATTGCTTTTTGCCCGAAAATGAGTAAAATTTTCGGGCTTTTAATATGACACCCGGGCTCCGTTCCTCGATGGGGCCCGGTTGTTTTATTCACACAAGAGGATGTTATGGTAACTATTCGTTTAGCACGTCACGGCGCTAAAAAGCGTCCGTTCTACCAGGTTGTTGTGACTGACAGCCGTAATGCACGCAACGGTCGCTTCATTGAGCGCGTTGGTTTCTTCAACCCACTGGCCTCTGGCGCAGAAGAAGAAACCCGTCTGGATCTGGATCGTATCGCTCACTGGGTTGGCCAGGGCGCTACTGTTTCCGATCGCGTTGCTACGCTGATCAAAGCAGCAAACAAAGCAGCTTAATCTGTCACGGTGGTCATGATGAGCAATAAAGCACCTGTTGAACCGATCGTATTGGGAAAAATGGGTTCTTGCTACGGTATCCGTGGTTGGCTCAGAGTGTTTTCCTCCACTGAAGACGCTGATAGCATTTTTGATTACCAGCCCTGGTTCATCCAGAAAGCCGGTAAGTGGGAAGAGGTCGAGCTGGAAAGCTGGCGTCACCACAATCAGGACATCATCATCAAGCTGAAAGGCATTGACGATCGTGATGCCGCGAATGCGCTGACTAATTGTGAAATTGTCGTGGATTCGTCGCAGTTGCCACAGCTGGAAGAGGGCGACTACTACTGGAAAGACCTTATGGGTTGCCAGGTAGTCACCACTGAAGGTTACAGCCTGGGGAAAGTCATCGATATGATGGAAACCGGGTCAAATGACGTTCTCGTCATTAAGGCAAACCTGAAAGATGCATTTGGCATCAAGGAGCGGCTGGTCCCGTTCCTCGATGGACAGGTTATCAAGAAAGTCGATCTCGCTACTCAAACCATTGAAGTAGATTGGGATCCTGGTTTTTAAATTCTCCGGATAAACGGTAAAAGACGGCGCTATGTGGATTGGCATAATTAGCCTGTTTCCTGAAATGTTCCGCGCGATTACCGATTACGGGGTAACTGGCCGGGCAGTAAAGAATGGCCTGCTGAGCATCCAGAGCTGGAGTCCGCGTGACTTTACTCATGACCGGCACCGTACCGTGGACGATCGTCCTTACGGCGGCGGACCGGGGATGCTAATGATGGTGCAACCCTTACGGGACGCCATTCACACAGCAAAAGCCGCGGCAGGTGAAGGCGCAAAGGTGATATATCTGTCACCTCAGGGACGCAAGCTTGATCAAGCGGGCGTGAGCGAACTGGCGACGAATCAAAAGCTGATTCTGGTCTGTGGTCGTTACGAAGGGATAGATGAGCGCGTAATTCAAACCGAGATTGACGAAGAATGGTCTATCGGCGATTACGTTCTCAGCGGTGGTGAGTTACCGGCAATGACGCTGATTGACTCCGTCGCCCGGTTTATTCCGGGGGTTCTGGGCCATGAAGCTTCGGCAACGGAAGATTCCTTTGCCGATGGATTGCTGGACTGTCCACACTATACTCGTCCTGAAGTGTTAGAAGGGATGGAAGTACCGGCAGTGTTACTGTCAGGAAACCATGCCGAGATACGTCGCTGGCGTTTGAAGCAGTCGCTGGGCCGAACCTGGCTTAGAAGACCTGAACTTCTGGAAAACCTGGCTCTGACTGAAGAGCAAGCAAAGTTGCTGGCCGAGTTCAAAACTGAACACGCGCACCAGCAGCATGAACATGATGGGAATGCGTAATACGCTCCCGAATATCAGTTTACCCAGGATAAGAGATTAAATTATGAGCAACATTATTAAGCAACTTGAACAAGAGCAGATGAAGCAGGACGTACCTTCCTTCCGTCCAGGTGACACCGTGGAAGTGAAAGTATGGGTTGTTGAAGGTTCCAAAAAACGTCTGCAGGCATTCGAGGGCGTGGTTATCGCTATTCGTAACCGCGGTCTGCACTCTGCATTCACTGTTCGTAAAATTTCCAACGGCGAAGGCGTTGAGCGTGTCTTCCAGACTCACTCTCCGGTAGTTGACAGCATTGCTGTTAAACGTCGTGGTGCTGTACGTAAAGCTAAACTGTACTACCTGCGTGAGCGTACTGGTAAGTCTGCTCGTATTAAAGAGCGTCTGAACTAAGATTCGCTTAAGCGACATCCTGTTAGAAAGGGCTGGCCGAAAGGCTGGCCCTTTTTTTATCCCTTAATTCATTGGCAAATTTACAAATAATATAGTTTATCGTTCTGACACATTTCACAATCAGGGATAGTATGCGCACATAAATTGCACTAAGTAACTTAAAAAATAACCACAGCATTTTAATTGTAGGTATATAATTGATTTGATAACAATCAACTAATGTTACGTGTGAGTTGTATCAAGTAAGCGAAGATAACTAGATGAGTCATTATTCAGATAAAGAAACATTAGTCTAAGTCTTCGCTGAAGAGTTAGTGTCTGAGATTCTCTCTATGAAAGTAGCTGTTTTCGCTAAAAAATTCCTTCCCCGGGAGGGCTGTCGTTATTTTAGTTAAAGTTAAGTAACCTAATGGACATAAACGTACCATTAAATCCTAGAGAAAAAATATAATGTATGGTATTGTCAAGAGTTAATGTTCTGGGGGATTGATAATGAAAAAAGTCGGTTTGTTTTTCTTGTTTGGCATTTTGCAATTTGCTTTTGACTCGGTCATCTATACTATATTATCAACAGTAGGCATAGATATTATTCTGGCTAATATTTTATCAAGAGGAAGCGCCGCGTTACTAGGCTATTTTGTTAATGGTAAATATACCTTCAATAAAAAACCATCCTCAGAGTCTTTTATTAAATTTTGTATTTACTGGCTCTTCATGACAGCATTGAGTAGCTTTTTACTTTGGATTTCGAAAGAAATATACTGTGGAGAGAAAAATGTTGGTGTCACATTTATAAGTAAGGTACTGGTAGAATTTATTTTGTTTTTTATCAGTTATATTCTGGCAAAAAAAATGGTTTTTACTAATGAAAACAATGCGTAAAGATATGAAAGTTGCTGTTGTTATCCCTTGCTACAAGGTGAAGAAACATATTCTAGATGTGATAAATAACATCGGAAATGAGGTGGCTATTATTTATGTTGTTGATGATAAATGTCCAGAGCTGTCAGGGGAATATGTTCAGCAGAATTGCATAGATCCACGAGTTAAAGTGATATTTAATAATGAGAATAAAGGGGTAGGTGGGGCTGTCATAAGCGGTTACTTAGCTAGCCTTGAAGATAATGTGGATATTGTTGTCAAGTTAGATGGTGACGGGCAAATGGATCCCTCCTTGATTGGTGATTTTATAAATCCTATCTCGAAAGAGTTTGCAGATTATACGAAGGGTAATCGATTTTATGACGTAGAAAGTTTAAAGCCTATGCCGAAAATCAGACTCTTTGGCAACACTGTACTTTCTTTTATGACAAAATTTTCATCTGGCTATTATAACATATTCGATCCAACAAATGGTTATACAGCTATTTCATCATTTGCCTTAAAGAAAATAAATCTTGATAAATTAAGCAAGCGATATTTTTTTGAGTCCGATATACTGTTTAGATTGAATTTAATTAATGCGAAAGTTGTGGATGTTCCAATGGATGCTATCTATGAAGATGAAGAATCTAATCTTCACATCAAGAAAATAGTATTTCCATTCTTGAAAGGTCATTTAAAAAATGCAATCAAAAGAATTATTTATAATTATTATTTGAGAGACTTTTCAGTTGCTTCAATTGAGCTATTTAGTGGGCTTTTATTATCAATGTTTGGTGTTTTATATGGATTGTTTGGTTGGTATAGATCTATATTTTTAAATGAGTTGGCTAGTGGGGGAACCGTGATGTTGTCTGCGTTACCTATTATTTTAGGTATGCAGCTTTTATTAGGGTTTATTCAGGCAGATATCGAACGTCAGCCTAAAAACTCAATAACTGAATTGTTTAATAAATAATTGCGAAAGTTGATATGATAAAAAGGAGTGGTAATGAATATTAATCTAAAACTGTCCACTGATAACTATGCAAAATTAAATTCTTTACTTTCGTACATGGTCGCCGTTGTTATAGCCTATTCTGTGTATTATATTTTATGTCCTGGGTTTATTTCGTATGATACTCTTGAACAATATAAACAAGCAGCAGGCATAATACCGGTTTACACTGCACATCCAGTTATAATGTCATATTTCTGGATGTTACTGATTAAGTTGACAAACAGGCCAGAGTTGTTGTTCCTCGTGTTTCAGTTGTTATACTGGAGCTCAGTAGCAATGCTTGCAAATGTATTGACAGAAAAGATATCTAAAAGACTACTTATCATGTTTTTTGTCGGGTTTTGGCCTCCCTTGTTTTTAATCTCATTAAATGTCTGGAAAGATGTGGTAATGATGTGTGCATTATCAATATCCGGAATATCTATATATGCTTATTCTCAGACACCTAAGCGATTCTGGATAATGCTGTGCTTATTTTCTTTATTGATAGCTACAGCAGTTAGGGTGAATGGATTTATACCATCGGTATTTATTTCGATGGGCCTTTTCTTAATGTATTTTTTAAATAAGAGAAGTGGCTTTCTTGAAGGTTTTATAAAATCTATAGTGTCCACAATTATATTTTTATTGACGTCGTTACTATTTGTTTTTGCAATTAACAGCAATGCAATAAAAACTCCTAGCTTAGGTTCTTTGGTTGGTTGGGATTTTGCTTGCATTTCTATTGATGAGAATAAAATCGTTATCCCTGATTATATGATAAAAGGAAAAGACAAAGGAAAGCTTCTTAAAGAAATGAAAGATGCGAACAGCAGAGAGGCTAATTTTCCTGTTTTTTCTGTTATTCCCATAAATATTGATGCTAAAGACCAGAGTAAACTTAAATATGATTGGGTGCGAATCATTTTTGAGCATCCTGGTGCGTATTTTAAGCACAGATGGTATGTTTTTTCAGTACTATCTGGTAAGACTGTGAATGGTCACACATATTATCCATTCCATCCCGGGATACAAAGCAATGATCAGGGTTTTTACTTTAAACATATCAATGAAGATACTGCCAATAAGTTGATTGGATTTTTTACTTTAGTTGCGGATACGATACCGTTTAAGGTATATATTTATTATATCATTTCAATTTTAATAATGATTAGATGTGTTTCTTACTTTGTGAAAGCAAAAGGAAATGCTTACACAAATATAGCTATTTTTGCAATATGCATGAGCGGGTTAATGAGTAATCTTTCATTGTTATTCTTGGCTACAGCAGCTGATTTCAGATATTCAATATGGCAAATATTATCTGTGGTTATTGCTACATTGATGATAATATCTTCATCCGTACATCAAAAAACTGTCGATTAAAAGTTAGTATAGTACGTTAATCTTAAGAGGGTGATAAATTTAATCACCCTTTAATTTAATGTATGCTGGTTCTTTGTTGAAGGTTTTTGCATAAATAATATTGTTGTCCCTTAATTCCTATCACATTAAGGATAACTATTCCTTTAATTGACGATGACGGAATAAATGTTGTAAAACCTGAATCATCAAGTCCTTGCTTAAAATAAGTAGATACATCATCTCTTTTAGTTTTGAAGGTACTGTATCTTACAATGTTATCTCGTGCATCCGTAATAGATATTTGTACTTTATCAAAAGGCAGTCCTTCATTGGTGTTTAAAACTGCCCAGCCATTTATTACCAAATTTTCATTATCTTCTACAGATGTAGTTGATGAAATTCTTTTAGCATTAATCGTTTCTATTCCTCCAGCACAATCTATAGTCTTATAATTTTCTGGGAGAGAGTTGAATTTTTCTGAGTGCTGTTCACCACATCCTGAAAATAAAAATGAGGATGCAGCAAAAAATAACTTTATACATAAACTATTTTTTTTTAATTTTAAATGTGTCATGGGA
>NZ_JADBQN010000020.1:0-14632 GCF_014895915.1 Enterobacter cloacae complex sp. P13B | reverse complement strand
CTCAGCCCACCGGGAGAGGGAGGTTTTACTACTCGTCTTCCAGGTAGGTGTACCCGTACAGACCCGCTTCAAACTCTTCCAGGAACTGCTGCTGCAAGGTATCGTCCAGACCGGTGTTTTTCACCTGGTCGCGGAACTGGGTAAGCAGTTTTTTCGGATCCAGCTGCACGTATTCCAGCATATCCGCCACGGTGTCCCCTTCGTCGGACAGCTCAACCTCGACGCTGCCGTCAGGGAAGACAAACACGTCAACCGCTTCGGTATCGCCGAACAGGTTGTGCATGTTGCCGAGGATCTCCTGATACGCACCCACCATAAAGAAGCCCAGCATGGGCGGGTTCTCCGGATCGTACTCCGGCATTGGCATCGTCGTTGCGATACCGTCACCGTCAACGTAGTGGTCAATCGCGCCGTCAGAGTCACAGGTGATGTCCAGCAGCACTGCGCGACGTTCCGGGGCGTGGTTCAGCCCTTCCAGCGGCAGAACCGGGAAGAGCTGGTCGATACCCCAGGCATCCGGCATCGACTGGAACAGGGAGAAGTTGACGTACATTTTGTCCGCCATACGCTCCTGCAACTCGTCGATAATCGGACGATGCGCGCGGTTGCTCGGGTCGAGCTGTTTCTGCACTTCATGGCACATGTTCAGATAGAGCTGCTCCGCCCACGCGCGCTCCTGCAGGCTGAAGGTGCCTGACGAGTAGCCGACGTGGATATCGTGCAGGTCCATCTGGCTGTCGTGCAGCCATTCGCGCAGGGAACGGCGCGTGCCCGGCTCGTGCATTTCCTGCCAGGTTTCCCACATGCTTTGCAGGGAACGTGGGGCATCGTCTGCCGGAGGCGTAGCTTCGGTGATTTCGCTGCGCTCGACGCCGATGATGTTAGACACCAGCACCGTATGGTGCGCGGTAACCGCGCGGCCAGATTCGGTGATCACTGTCGGGTGCGGCAGGCCGTGCTCTTCGCAGGCATCGCCAATCGCCCAGATGATGTTGTTGGCGTATTCGTTCAGGCCGTAGTTCACCGAGCAGTCGGACTGCGAGCGGGTTCCTTCGTAGTCCACGCCCAGGCCACCGCCCACGTCGAAGCACTGAATATTCACGCCAAGCTTGTGAAGCTCAACGTAGAAACGCGCGGACTCACGCACGCCGGTGGCGATGTCGCGAATATTGGCCATCTGCGAGCCAAGGTGGAAGTGCAGCAGCTGAATGCTGTCCAGACGACCGCGCTCGCGCAGGATCTCCACCAGCTGCAGCACCTGGTTCGCCGCGAGGCCGAACTTGGATTTTTCACCGCCGGAAGACTGCCATTTACCGGAACCCTGCGACGCCAGACGCGCACGCACGCCGAGGCGTGGGATCACGTTCAGACGCTCGGCCTCTTCCAGCACGATGGCAATTTCGGTCATCTTCTCGATCACCAGATAGACCTTGTGGCCCATCTTCTCGCCAATCAGCGCCAGACGAATGTATTCGCGGTCTTTATAGCCGTTACAGACGATCACCGACCGGGTCATGCCTGCGTGCGCCAGAACCGCCATCAGCTCCGCTTTGGAGCCTGCTTCCAGTCCCAGCGGTTCGCCGGAGTGGATCAGGGATTCGATTACGCGGCGGTGCTGGTTCACCTTGATCGGGTAAACCAGGAAGTAGTCGCCGTTATAGCCGTAGGATTCACGCGCGCGCTTGAACGCGGCGTTAATGGAACGTAGGCGATGTTGCAGGATCTGCGGGAAGCAGAACAGTGCAGGCAAACGCTGGCCCTGCGCTTCACGGGCTTTCACCAGCTTAGCGAGATCCACGCGCGCTTCAGGGACGTCCGGGTCCGGGCAGACGCTGATGTGGCCCAGCTCGTTGACGTCGTAGTAGTTATTGCCCCACCAGGCAATATTGTAAGTGCGCAGCATCTTGCTGGCTTCCTGGGAGCTCATCGCAACCTCCTGCATAGAACGTAGTACACCCTGTTCGCCCGCTGACGAAGGCGAAAAAGAAGACATGTCGTCAGACATAGCGAACCTCAACTCTTTGTATTAAGTGTAAAACAGTTGACTACTATCGCAGCGTTATACGGCGATAACAACCCATAAACGGCTCCGTTTCCCAGCAGAGTATGCTGAAATCCAGACCGTGCGACCGGTTTCTTATTCATATCATTGTAAAACACGTATCCGAACTCTGTATGACAAGGTTCGGCGAAACCACGAGAAAACTCTTGTATTAACAAGAGCGCCCTTGTTCAGTTTTCACAGAGCGTAACCGGCCCTTGAATCCTGAGAAGCGCCGAGATGGGTATAACATCGGCAGGTTTGCAGACTAGAAATGCGGGTTGCGGGAATCAATGGCGCGCCAGAACGGCAGCGCTGAATTAGCGGAAAACGATGGTTCATTATCTCGTATCACCTCCACGGCCGCCTCTGATGAAACGGACCCCAAGCCAAAGCTAAAAGTTCACTGCTCAACCCGGCTGGAAGTGGCGACACGATGTATTCATCGAGCGCTGATTTTATATGAGCCGCGCGCCGCGTTTTATACCGAGAAGGGGGCTAAAAAGCAAAACAAAAATACGCGTGTTGCCAGCAGCGTCAGGAAAAATTTCCAGCAGCCATTTCAACGCAGTGAGAGATGAATCAAAAAAAACTGGAAATCGGGCGAAGAAGTGACCTAAAATAGCCATCCAGATGTTAATCCATCTATACTGATTAACACTCATACTGCCAGTGTCAAAAACCTGCAGGCCTTGGTAGAATTATCTCCTTTGGCTATTCCACACAGCAGCTTGAGCTAACCAAATTCCTCTTAGGTGAAATAAAACATGGCAAAACACCTGTTTACGTCCGAGTCCGTATCAGAAGGACATCCTGATAAAATTGCTGACCAAATCTCCGATGCGGTGCTGGATGCGATCCTGGCGCAGGATCCTAAAGCGCGCGTAGCGTGTGAAACCTATGTCAAAACCGGCATGGTTCTGGTTGGCGGTGAGATCACCACCAGCGCATGGGTTGATATCGAAGAGATCACCCGTAACACGGTGCGTGAGATCGGCTATGTGCATTCTGATATGGGCTTTGATGCCAACTCCTGCGCGGTGCTGAGCGCGATTGGCAAACAGTCTCCGGACATTAACCAGGGCGTTGACCGTGCCGATCCGCTGGAACAAGGCGCGGGCGACCAGGGCCTGATGTTCGGTTATGCAACCAACGAAACCGACGTGCTGATGCCAGCACCTGTGACCTACGCACACCGTCTGGTGCAGCGTCAGGCTGAAGTGCGTAAAAACGGCACCCTGCCGTGGCTGCGCCCGGATGCGAAAAGCCAGGTCACCTTCCAGTACGACGACGGCAAAATCGTCGGTATTGACGCTGTGGTGCTGTCTACCCAGCATGCCGAAGAGATCGATCAGAAATCCCTGCAGGAAGCAGTGATGGAAGAGATCATCAAGCCGGTACTGCCGACCGAATGGCTGAGCTCAGCAACCAAATTCTTCATCAACCCAACTGGACGCTTTGTTATCGGCGGCCCAATGGGCGACTGCGGCCTGACCGGTCGTAAAATCATCGTTGATACCTACGGCGGCATGGCGCGTCACGGTGGCGGCGCGTTCTCCGGTAAAGATCCGTCTAAAGTTGACCGTTCTGCCGCGTACGCTGCACGTTATGTGGCGAAAAACATCGTTGCTGCCGGCCTGGCCGACCGCTGTGAGATTCAGGTTTCCTACGCTATCGGCGTGGCTGAGCCAACCTCCATCATGGTGGAAACCTTCGGTACTGAAAAAGTGCCTTCAGAACAGCTGACCCTGCTGGTGCGCGAGTTCTTCGACCTGCGTCCATACGGCCTGATTCAGATGCTGGATCTGCTGCACCCAATCTACCAGGAAACCGCTGCATACGGTCACTTTGGTCGTGAACATTTCCCATGGGAAAAAACCGACAAAGCCGCTCTGCTGCGTGAGGCTGCCGGTCTGAAGTAATCGACAGCCGAGTGTATTAAACAGGCCAGCCTTTGTGCTGGCTTTTTTTATGTCGGGTGGCGGCTAAAGCCGCACAACTGAAAGCGATTACACCGCACCGGCACCACTCCGCTTTCAGAATAATCTCTTTGCATGATCGCCTTTCTTCTGCTGTTACATTTCCTTTCAGTTAAGTCTGAAATTCAAACAAACGCGATGCGCATCACCTCGTTTACCTCTATATTTTCAAAGCTTTAATAATTTTTACGGTTGCACGTTAGTGTAACCGATTACACCATTGTGATTAATCTCACATATTTTTACGGGTCGCTCACCTACCCTTATCATCAATAAAACTGATAACCCAACTGGAGGGCATAATGCCTGACAATAAAAAACAGGGGCGTACGTCCAACAAGGCGATGACTTTCTTCGTCTGCTTCCTCGCCGCCCTGGCAGGATTACTCTTTGGCCTGGATATCGGCGTCATTGCCGGCGCTCTTCCCTTCATCGCAGACGAATTCCAGATTAACGCGCATACCCAGGAATGGGTGGTTAGCTCCATGATGTTCGGTGCGGCCGTTGGGGCCGTCGGCAGCGGCTGGCTCTCCTTCAAGCTCGGACGCAAAAAGAGCCTGATGATCGGTGCGATCCTCTTCGTCGCCGGTTCGCTCTTCTCCGCTGCCGCCCCTAACGTTGAAGTGCTTATTCTTTCCCGCGTGCTGCTGGGCCTTGCGGTGGGCGTGGCGTCTTACACCGCCCCGCTCTACCTCTCCGAAATTGCGCCGGAGAAAATCCGCGGCAGCATGATTTCCATGTACCAGCTGATGATCACCATCGGTATTCTCGGCGCTTACCTGTCCGATACCGCGTTCAGCTACAGCGGCGCATGGCGCTGGATGCTCGGCGTGATCATCATTCCGGCCATTCTCCTGCTGATTGGCGTCTTCTTCCTGCCGGACAGCCCGCGCTGGTTTGCCGCCAAACGTCGCTTCGTTGATGCCGAACGCGTGCTGCTCCGCCTGCGCGATACCAGCGCGGAAGCGAAAAACGAGCTGGAAGAGATCCGCGAAAGCCTGAAGGTAAAACAGTCCGGCTGGGCGCTGTTTAAAGAGAACAGCAACTTCCGTCGGGCGGTGTTCCTCGGCGTGCTGCTGCAGGTGATGCAGCAGTTCACCGGGATGAACGTCATCATGTACTACGCGCCAAAAATCTTTGAACTGGCGGGTTACACCAACACCACCGAGCAGATGTGGGGCACCGTTATTGTGGGCCTGACCAACGTGCTGGCGACCTTTATCGCCATCGGCCTGGTGGACCGCTGGGGTCGTAAGCCAACCCTGACCCTGGGCTTCCTGGTGATGGCGGCCGGTATGGGCGTCCTCGGCACCATGATGCATGTGGGCATCCACTCCCCAACCGCCCAGTACTTCGCGGTTGGCATGCTGCTGATGTTTATCGTCGGGTTTGCGATGAGCGCCGGTCCGCTGATTTGGGTACTGTGCTCTGAAATCCAGCCGCTGAAAGGGCGTGATTTTGGTATCACCTGCTCTACCGCAACCAACTGGATTGCCAACATGATCGTCGGCGCAACGTTCCTGACCATGCTCAACACCCTGGGCAATGCCAACACCTTCTGGGTCTACGCCGGTCTGAATATCTTCTTTATTGTGCTGACCATCTGGCTGGTTCCAGAAACCAAACATGTTTCTCTGGAACATATTGAACGTAACCTGATGAAAGGTCGTCCGCTGCGCGAAATCGGCGCCCACGACTAATCCTCTTGCGGGAGGCGCCTCTTGCGCCTCCCCGCTTCCCGCTTTATGCTCTACCCCTATGAAAGCTCCCCGTCTCCCCATCGCCATTCAGCAAGCCGTTATGCGCAGCCTGCGGGAAAAACTTGCCCAGGCGAATCTGAAACTCGGCCGCAATTACCCTGAACCGAAGCTGGTCTATCAGCAGCGCGGCACCGCAGCCGGCACCGCCTGGCTGGAATCGTACGAGATCCGCCTGAACCCGGTGCTGATGATGGAAAACCAGCAGGCGTTTATTGAAGAAGTGGTGCCGCACGAGCTGGCGCACCTTCTGGTATGGAAGCATTTTGGCCGCGTCGCACCGCACGGCAAAGAGTGGAAGTGGATGATGGAAGCGGTGCTCGGCGTTCCGGCGCGCCGTACCCATCAGTTCGAGCTGGAATCGGTACGCCGCAATACCTTCCCCTACCGCTGCCAGTGCCAGCAGCACCAGCTTACCGTCCGCCGCCATAACCGCGTGGTGCGCGGCGAGGCGACCTACCGCTGCGTCAAATGCGGCGAACCGCTGATTGCAGAGTAATCACCTGAACTTTCAGGAACTTTCCTGATCTGACTGATTGCATACAGGAACAACATTCGTTACGTTGCGGGCTCGTTTTGACACGGAGTGTAAGATGTCCCGTAATGTTTCTCTCGCGGTCGCTTTTCTGGCGACGGCGCTTTCCGGTCAGGCCCTGGCCGACGGTATCAACAGTTTTTCCCAGGCCAAGGCAGCAGGCGTGAAGGTGAACGCCGATGTGCCGGGCGATTTCTACTGCGGCTGCAAAATTAACTGGCAGGGCAAAAAAGGGGTCGTTGACCTCGAATCCTGCGGCTATAAGGTGCGTAAAAACGAAAACCGCGCCAGCCGCATCGAGTGGGAGCATGTCGTTCCGGCCTGGCAGTTTGGTCACCAGCGCCAGTGCTGGCAGGACGGCGGACGTAAAAACTGCGCCAAAGATCCGGTTTATCGCCAGATGGAAAGCGACATGCATAACCTGCAGCCTGCGGTTGGTGAAGTGAACGGCGACCGCGGCAATTTCATGTACAGCCAGTGGAACGGTGGCGAAGGCCAGTACGGCCAGTGCGGTATGAAGGTAGATTTCAAAGAGAAAGTCGCCGAGCCCCCTGCCCGCGCGCGCGGCAGCATCGCCCGCACCTACTTCTACATGCGTGACCGTTATGACCTCAACCTTTCACGCCAGCAGACGCAGCTGTTCAATGCCTGGGATAAGCAGTATCCGGTGACGGAATGGGAATGCCAGCGCGACGAACGTATCGCCAGAGTCCAGGGGAATCATAACCCGTACGTCCAGCGGGCTTGCCAGGCGCAAAAGAGCTAACCTACACTACGGCAATTCGCTTATACCGCATGACATATGGAATTTTTGACTATGCGCATTCCCCGCATTTACCACCCTGAACTGATTACCGCAGGCCGCGAAATCGCCCTGTCTGACGACGCCGCCAACCACGTTGGCCGCGTGCTGCGCATGGGGGCTGGCCAGGCAATACAGCTGTTCGACGGCTCTAATCAGGTTTTCGACGCGGAAATCACGCGGGCGGATAAAAAAAGCGTGCATGTGAATGTCTTGCGCGGCGAAGTGGACGACCGTGAATCGCCGCTGCACATCCACCTTGGGCAGGTGATGTCGCGCGGAGAAAAGATGGAATTCACCATTCAAAAATCCATTGAGCTGGGTGTAAGCCTCATTACGCCACTTTTTTCCGAGCGCTGTGGCGTTAAACTGGATGCGGAACGTCTGAACAAAAAGATCCAGCAGTGGCAGAAAATCGCCATTGCGGCCTGCGAACAGAGCGGCCGCAACCGTATTCCGGAGATCCGCCCGGCGATGGATCTGGAGGACTGGTGTGCAGAAGAGGATAGCGGGCTGAAGCTCAATCTTCATCCGCGCGCCAGCGCCAGCATCAATACGCTGCCGCTGCCCGTTGAGCGCGTACGCCTGCTGATTGGCCCGGAAGGCGGCCTGTCGGCGGACGAAATTGCGATGACGGCGCGCTACCAGTTTACTGATATTCTGTTGGGACCTCGCGTTCTGCGCACTGAGACAACGGCACTCACGGCCATAACCGCGCTACAGGTACGGTTTGGCGATCTGGGTTGAAGTATTAACGGAGAAGAACATGATAAAGCTCGGCATCGTGATGGATCCCATCGCAAACATTAACATCAAGAAAGACTCCAGCTTCGCCATGCTGCTGGAAGCGCAGCGTCGTGGCTATGAGCTCCACTATATGGAGATGAACGATCTTTATCTGATCAACGGTGAAGCCCGCGCACGCACCCGCATCGTTAACGTCGAGCAGAACTACGACAAATGGTACGAATTCGGCACCGAGCAGGACATTGCCCTGGCCGACCTCAACGTTATCCTGATGCGTAAAGATCCGCCGTTTGACACCGAATACATCTATAGCACCTACATCCTTGAGCGTGCCGAAGAGAAAGGGACGCTGATCGTCAACAAGCCGCAGAGCCTGCGCGACTGCAACGAGAAGCTTTACACCGCCTGGTTCTCTGACCTGACGCCGGAAACGCTGGTCACCCGCAGTAAAACGCAGCTGAAAGAATTCTGGCAGAAGCACGGCGACATCATCATGAAGCCGCTGGACGGCATGGGCGGCGCGTCTATTTTCCGCGTGAAGGAAGGCGACCCGAACATTGGCGTGATTGCCGAAACGCTGACCGAGCTGGGCACGCGTTACTGCATGGCGCAAAACTATATTCCAGCGATCAAAGATGGCGATAAACGCGTGCTGGTCGTGGACGGTGAGCCGGTGCCTTACTGCCTGGCGCGTATCCCACAGGGTGGCGAAACCCGCGGTAACCTGGCGGCAGGTGGCCGCGGCGAGCCGCGCCCGCTAACCGAAAGCGACTGGGAAATTGCCCGCCGCGTTGGCCCAACGCTGAAAGCCAAAGGCCTGATCTTCGTTGGCCTGGATATCATCGGCGATCGCCTGACTGAAGTTAACGTCACCAGCCCAACCTGCATTCGCGAAATCGAAGCGGAGTTCCCGATCTCGATCACCGGAATGCTGATGGACGCTATCGAAAAACGTTTACAGAAATAAACTGTGACAGCGCCTGGGTTTATCCCCATACTGGGCGCTGTCGCTTTTTAAACCAGGAAACAGTACCTCTGACAATGAATTTACAGCATCACTTTCTTATTGCCATGCCTGCTCTCCAGGATCCGATTTTTCGCCGCGCCGTGGTTTATATTTGTGAATACAATGAAGACGGCGCGATGGGTATTATCATCAACAAACCGCTGGAAAACCTGCAGGTTGAAGGGATTCTGAACAAGCTGAAAATCTCGGCTGAAGCGCGCCTGCCGGAAATCCGGCTTGATAAACCGGTGATGCTGGGTGGACCTCTTGCCGAAGATCGCGGCTTTATCCTGCATACCCCGCCGGTATTCTCTTCCAGCATTCGCATCTCCGATAACACCGTGATCACCACCTCGCGCGACGTGCTTGAAACGCTGGGCACCGCTGAGCAGCCTTCCGAAGTGCTGGTGGCGCTGGGCTATTCGTCGTGGGAGAAAGGCCAGCTTGAGCAAGAGATCCTCGATAACGCCTGGCTTACCGCACCTGCGGACATGAATATTCTGTTTAAAACCCCTATTGCCGATCGCTGGCGTGACGCGGCAAAGCTGATTGGCATTGATATTCTGACCATGCCTGGCGTAGCGGGGCACGCGTAATGAGCGGCACCCTTCTCGCCTTCGACTTCGGCACCAAAAGCATCGGCGTCGCCGTGGGTCAACGGATCACCGGCACCGCCCGCCCGCTCACGGCGCTGAAAGCTAACGACGGCACGCCGGACTGGAACCTTATTGAGCGCCTGCTCAAAGAGTGGCAGCCGGACGACGTGATTGTCGGCCTGCCGCTGAACATGGACGGCACCGAGCAACCGCTTACCGCCCGCGCGCGTAAATTCGCCAATAAAATCCATGGCCGCTTTGGCGTCTCCGTGAAGCTTCACGACGAGCGTCTCAGCACCGTCGAAGCGCGTGCAGGCCTGTTTGAACACGGTGGCTTCCGGGCGCTCAACAAAGGCAGCGTAGACTCCGCTTCAGCCGTTATCATCCTCGAAAGCTACTTCGAACAGGGCTTTTAACGCAGGGGCCTACAGCCGCCCCTGTGCTCGTCTCTCCGCCAGGCTCTGGTCAAAGTTCTGCATTCCCGCCTGCTGGCCGGTTTGAATGATGCCGGGCAGCTGCCACGTCTTCCCCTCACGAATCAGATTCGCCGCCGCCGCGGTGTTTACCAGCAGCTCGTACAGCGCGACGCGCCCGCCCTGAAGATCGGGAAGCAGCTTTTGCGCCAGCACTGCCCGCAGGCTGCCAGCCAGCTGGTTACGCACCGGATCTTTCTCCTGCGCCGGGAACGTATCGACCAGCCGTTCAATCGCCTGTGCTGCCCCGCGCGTGTGCAGCGTCGCCAGCACCAGATGCCCGGTCTCCGCCGCCGTCAGCGCCAGGCGGATCGTTTCGCTGTCGCGCAGCTCCCCCAGCAAAATAACGTCCGGGTCCTCGCGTAACGCACTGCGCAGCGCCTCTGCAAATGACGGGCTGTGCTGGCCTATCTCCCGCTGCTGAATCAGGCAACGTTCACTCTGGTACATAAACTCCACCGGATCTTCAAGCGTGAGGATATGGCCGTCAGTATGGCGGTTGAGGAAGTCGACCATTGCGGCCAGCGTGGTGGATTTACCGCTGCCGGTCGCTCCCGTTACCAGAATCAACCCGTTGTCGCTGGACAACAGTTCGGGAATAGCGCGCGGCACCCCAAGCGAAGGGAGCTGCGGACAGGAACGCGGCAACAGCCGCAGGGTAACGGAGATGCCCTTCATCTGCTTAAACGCACTGCCGCGCAGACGCTGGTCTCCTGTGACCGTCACGGCAAAATCGACCTGCCCGTTTGCCCACCATGCGCCCTGCTGTTCGTCGTTGAGCCACGCCTTTAGCAACGCCCCGACATCCGGCGGCGGAAACGGGGCCGGCTCAAGGCGGCCCAATCTGCGCCAGCGCGGTGGTGAATCACTGCACAGGTGTAGATCGGAGACGTTATGCTTTACACTAAGGGCCACAATTTCTTCCACATCCATAGACTACTCCTCGGAAAATGAACGACATTGCGCATAACCTGGCACAGGTCCGGGACAAAATCTCAGCCGCTGCAACGCGTTGCGGCCGTGCTTCAGAAGAAATTACGCTACTTGCAGTCAGCAAAACCAAGCCTGCGAGCGCCATCGCAGAAGCGATTGCTGCAGGTCACCGGGCGTTTGGCGAAAACTACGTGCAGGAAGGTGTGGATAAAATTCGCTACTTCCAGGAGCAGGAGACGTCGGATCTGCAATGGCACTTTATTGGTCCCCTGCAGTCGAACAAAAGCCGTCTGGTGGCAGAGCACTTTGACTGGTGCCATACCATCGACCGTCTGCGTATTGCTTCCCGTCTGAATGACCAGCGCCCGGCGGAGATGCCTGCGCTTAACGTGCTGATTCAAATCAATATCAGTGATGAAAACAGCAAGTCCGGCATTGCGCTGAGCGAGCTGGATGCGCTGGCCGCAGAGGTGGCCGCCCTGCCGCGCTTAACCCTGCGCGGACTGATGGCCATTCCGGCACCTGAGTCAAGTTATGAAAGGCAGTTTGCCGTGGCACAGCAAATGGCTGTAGCATTTGAGGCGCTTAAAGCGCGCTATGAAACGGTAGACACGCTTTCACTGGGCATGTCGGATGATATGGAAGCCGCCATCGCGGCAGGCAGCACTATGGTGCGCATCGGCACAGCCATTTTCGGTGCGCGCGACTACACCAAATAATAAGGAAACCTGAGGAACGCCATGAAGACGTTGACTTTCCTGCTCTCAACGGTCATTGAGCTGTACACGATGGCGCTTTTGCTGCGCGTCTGGATGCAGTGGGCCCGCTGTGACTTTTACAATCCGTTCTCCCAGTTTGTCGTGAAAATCACGCAACCTGTTGTCGGACCGCTGCGCCGTATTATCCCGGCCATGGGCCCCATCGACAGCGCTTCGCTGCTGGTGGCGTTTATTCTGAGCGTGCTCAAAGCCATCGTGCTGTTTATGGTCATCACCTTCCAGCCGATTATCTGGATTGCCGCCGTTCTGATTCTGATCAAAACCGTCGGTTTGCTGATCTTCTGGGTACTGCTGGTGATGGCGATCATGAGCTGGGTAAGCCAGGGACGTAGCCCGGTAGAGTACGCCTTGATTCAGCTGGCCGAGCCGCTGCTGCGTCCGATCCGTAACCTGCTTCCGTCCATGGGCGGCATCGACTTCTCCCCGATGATCCTGGTGCTGCTGCTCTATGTGATCAACATGGGGATCGCCGAACTGCTCCAGTCTACGGGCGATATGCTGCTGCCGGGGCTGTGGATGGCGCTATGAGTGCAGTAAGCACCTGCGCCGACGGGCTGGTTTTACGGCTATATATTCAGCCGAAAGCCAGCCGTGACAGTATTGTTGGGTTGCATGGCGACGAGCTAAAGGTCGCCATCACCGCCCCACCGGTCGATGGCCAGGCGAACGCGCATCTGACCAAATATCTGGCAAAACAGTTTCGCGTCGCCAAAAGCCAGGTCATCATTGAAAAAGGTGAACTTGGGCGGCATAAACAGGTAAAAATCCTTAATCCGCAATCTATCCCGACGGAAGTCGAGGCTCTGACAGAACAGGACTAAACCATGCAGAAAGTTGTTCTCGCGACCGGTAACGCCGGTAAAGTGCGCGAGCTGGCCTCGCTATTAAATGATTTTGGGCTGGACGTGGTGGCTCAGACCGAGCTGGGCGTGGAGTCCGCCGAAGAGACGGGCCTGACGTTTATCGAAAACGCCATTCTGAAAGCACGCCATGCGGCTCAGGTAACCGGCCTGCCCGCGATTGCCGACGACTCCGGTCTGGCCGTGGATTTTCTCGGCGGTGCGCCGGGGATTTACTCCGCCCGCTATTCCGGGGTGGACGCCACCGACCAGCAGAATCTGGAAAAGCTGCTCGTGGCCCTGAAGGACGTTCCCGACGAACAGCGTACCGCACAGTTCCACTGCGTGCTGGTCTACATGCGTCATGCGGAAGACCCGACGCCGATTGTCTGTCACGGCAGCTGGCCGGGCGTGATTACCCGTGAAGCGGCTGGCAACGGCGGCTTTGGCTACGACCCGATTTTCTTTGTCCCAACCGAGGGCAAAACCGCTGCGGAACTGACCCGCGAAGAGAAAAGTGCGATTTCCCACCGTGGGCGCGCGCTGAAACTGTTACTGGAAGCACTGCGTAATGGCTAATTTGCCGCCTCTGAGTCTTTATATTCATATCCCGTGGTGCGTGCAGAAATGCCCGTACTGCGATTTCAATTCGCACGCGCTGAAGGGCGAAGTGCCGCACGATGACTACGTCGCACATCTGCTGGCCGACCTGGACGCCGATGTGCCGTACGCACAGGGACGTGAAGTTAAGACCATTTTCATTGGTGGCGGTACGCCGAGCCTGCTGTCAGGCCCGGCAATGCAGACGCTGCTGGACGGCGTGCGTGCGCGCCTGAACCTGGCGGTGGATGCGGAAATTACGATGGAAGCCAACCCCGGCACCGTTGAGGCCGACCGTTTTGTCGAGTATCAGCGCGCGGGCGTGAACCGTATCTCCATCGGCGTGCAGAGCTTTAGCGAGCCGAAGCTGAAGCGTCTGGGTCGCATTCACGGCCCGGAAGAGGCGAAGCGCGCGGCGAACCTGGCAACGGGGCTTGGGCTGCGCAGCTTTAACCTCGATTTGATGCATGGCCTGCCGGATCAGTCGCTGGAAGAGGCGCTGGACGATCTGCGCCAGGCAATTGAACTGAACCCGCCGCATTTGTCGTGGTATCAGCTCACCATCGAGCCAAACACGCTGTTCGGCTCCCGCCCGCCGATGCTGCCGGATGACGACGCGCTGTGGGATATCTTCGAGCAGGGCCACAAGCTTTTGACCGCTGCCGGGTATCAGCAGTATGAAACGTCCGCCTACGCGAAGCCGGGCTTCCAGTGTCAGCACAACCTGAACTACTGGCGTTTTGGTGATTATCTGGGGATTGGCTGCGGCGCCCACGGCAAGGTGACCTTCCCGGATGGTCGCATCCTTCGCACCGCCAAAACCCGCCACCCGCGCGGGTATATGGAAGGCCGCTACCTGGAGCGTCAGCACGACGTTGAGGCGGCGGATAAGCCGTTTGAGTTCTTTATGAACCGTTTCCGCCTGCTGGAAGCCGCGCCGCGCGCGGAGTTTTCGCTGTACACTGGCCTGGCGGAATCGGTGATTCGTCCGCAGATTGACGAAGCGCTGGCAAAGGGGTATCTCACCGAGAGTGAGGAATGCTGGCAGATCACCGAACACGGCAAGCTGTTCTTAAACTCCCTTCTTGAGCTGTTCCTCGCCGAAGATTCCTGAATGCTGATTCAGGATTTCGCATCCCGTTCTGCCGGCTAAGGGAAAGGCTGGCAGAGTATGGGGATGGAAAAATCAAAACAACTCCGTAAACAAATGACGCCCGAAGAGTTACGCCTCTGGTATTTACTCAGGGGACGCCGCTTCTTTGGCTATAAGTTTCGCCGCCAGATGCCGATTGGTGCATATATCGTGGATTTTGCCTGTTTTAAGGCAAGGCTGATTATCGAGCTGGACGGTGGCCAACATCAGAATAACGAAACCTATGATTCACGTCGTACTGAATTTTTGAATGCGAACGGCTGGGAAATACTACGGTTCTGGAATAACGAATTCAGGACAAACGAGGAGGAGGTGTTAATGGCTATCAGGCAACGACTGCGCTGCCTGATGCCCTCACCCTAGCCCTCTCCCACTGTACAGTCCGGGGACAT
>NZ_JADBQN010000002.1:0-176176 GCF_014895915.1 Enterobacter cloacae complex sp. P13B | reverse complement strand
TCTGGGTATCAGCACCACTTTATACTTAGGTTAAAGTTCGGCAAGAAGTAACAGAATTTGCCTGGCGGCTTTAGCGCGGTGGTCCCACCTGACCCCATGCCGAACTCAGAAGTGAAACGCCGTAGCGCCGATGGTAGTGTGGGGTCTCCCCATGTGAGAGTAGGGAACTGCCAGGCATCAAATAAGTGAAGAGGCCATCCGCAAGGATGGCCTTTTTGCGTTTCTGCGCCGGAAAAACGGTAGGCCGGGTAAGGCGAAGCCGCCACCCGGCAGAGCAAACGACTAATGGATCACCTGCGATAAAAATGCTCGCGTACGTTCTGACTTCGGATGCGCAAAGAACTCATCCGGCGGCGCCTGCTCAACAATCTCCCCGCGATCCATAAAGATCACCCGGTCGGCCACGGTTCTCGCGAATCCCATCTCATGCGTGACGCACAGCATCGTCATGCCGGATTGGGCCAGCCCAATCATGGTATCCAGTACTTCTTTCACCATTTCGGGATCCAGCGCAGATGTCGGTTCGTCAAACAGCATGATTTTGGGTTTCATGCACAGCGAACGGGCGATAGCCACGCGCTGCTGTTGCCCGCCCGAGATCTGACCTGGAAACTTATTGGCATGCTCCGCGATACGTACGCGTTCAAGGTAGTGCATCGCCAGCGCCTCCGCTTCCTGTTTCGGCATCTTTCGGACCCAAATCGGCGCAAGCGTACAGTTCTGCAGAACGGTCAGGTGTGGAAACAGATTAAAGTGCTGAAATACCATTCCCACTTCCTGACGCACGCGTTCGATATTGCGGATATCTTCATTCAGCTCGATGCCATCAACCACGATGCGTCCTTGCTGATGCTCTTCAAGATGGTTAATGCAGCGAATAGTTGTGGATTTCCCGGATCCAGAAGGGCCGCACAGGACGATGCGCTCTCCCTGCTTGACCTTAAGATTAATATCCTTCAGGACATGAAACTGTCCGTACCATTTGTTCACGTTTTCCAGCGTAATCATCGCGTCGGCGGGTGTCATAGTTATTTGGCTCATAATTTCCTCAGTGCGGTGTACGCCCGGTGTTAAAGCGCTTTTCCAGATGCTGGCTGTAGCGCGACATGCTAAAACAAAAGATCCAGTAGATCAGGGCAGCAAAGACATATCCTTCGGTGGACATGCCCAGCCAGACAGGGTCAACGGTTGCCTGCTGCACGCTGCTAAAGAGATCGAACAATCCGATGATGATCACCAGACTGGTATCTTTAAAGAGAGCAATGATCGTATTGACCAGCCCAGGGATAACCAGCTTGAGCGCTTGCGGAAGGATCACCAGCCCCTGCGTTTTCCAGTAACCGAGCGCCAGCGATTCCGCCGCTTCGTACTGGCCTTTAGGCAATGCCTGCAGGCCACCGCGTACAACTTCAGCGACATAAGCGGACTGGAAGAGAATCACCCCGACTAGGGCACGGATCAGCTTGTCGATCGTTGTACCTTCCGCCATAAACAGTGGCAGCATGACCGACGACATAAACAGTACGGTGATAAGCGGTACGCCGCGCCAGAACTCAATAAAGATAACGGAGAGCACGCGTACGACCGGCATTTTTGAACGGCGACCCAGGGCGAGTAAAATGCCCAACGGTAGCGCGCCGGCGATCCCTACTGAAGCGATAATCAACGTCAGCGTCAGCCCACCCCATTGGCGTGTTTCAACGCGTTCCAGCCCGAGAAAACCGCCATACAGCAGCACCCAGACAATAATCGGATAAACCACCGCCCAAACGGCAATATAGCGTCCACGGTGAGGCAGCTTTTTCCAGAACATGACTGCAACAGAGAGCAGGCCGATAACCAGCGCCAGATTAATCCGCCAGCGCTGTTCGTGCGGATACAACCCATACATGAACTGGCCGAAGCGCTCATGGATAAACACCCAGCAGGCGCCAGCTTTAGTGCAATCTGCCCTGGTTGTACCGACCCAGTTGGCCTGTAAAAACGCCCAGCTCAGCAGGGGAGGAATCAATTCCCACATCAGCCACAGGCAGACGATCGTCAGCAGGCTGTTACTCCAGCTGGAGAACAGATTCTTACGCGCCCAGAGGATGAAACGTCCACCTGTCGAATGGGCAGGGCGCGAGGCGTGCGACAGTATCGCTTTTGTCATCATAGATCCTTAGCGCTCGACCAGTGCTATACGACGGTTATAGAGGTTCATCAGCAACGAAATCAGCAGGCTGATGATCAGATAGACAGACATCGTGATGGCAATGGTTTCTATGGCCTGTCCGGTCTGGTTAAGCACGGTTCCGGCGAAGAGGGACACCATATCGGGATAGCCAATGGCAGCGGCCAGCGACGAGTTTTTGACAATGTTGAGATACTGGCTGGTCAGGGGCGGAATGATCACCCGTAAAGCCTGCGGAATAATGACCTGGCGAAGCGTCACGGTATTCGGCAAACCGAGTGAACGTGCCGCCTCGTGCTGCCCGTAAGGCACGGCCTGGATCCCGGAGCGGATGATTTCCGCAATAAACGCGGAGGTATAAATTGAAAGCGCCAGCGTGAGTGCTGCCAGTTCAGGAATTAACACCATACCACCCTGGAAGTTGAACCCGCGTAGGTGAGGAATATCCCAGTGCAAGGCTGCACCAAAAAGCCAGTGAGCAACTAACGGTAAGCCAACAATCAGCGCAGCGGCAACTGGCCATGTTTTACGAAGCTGTCCGGTTTTAATCTGATGCTTACGGTTATAGCGGAACAGGCCGACGGAAATCGCGAGCGCAACAATAATGGCGACGATAAAGGCGTAAATCCCTTCGGCCACCTGCGGAGAGGGAATGTATAACCCACGATTACTCAGGAAAAACAGCTCAAACGCATCGACGGCCTGGCGGGGACCGGGAAGATTACGCAGCACCGCGAAATACCAGAAGAAGATCTGCAGCAGCGGCGGGATGTTGCGAAACGTCTCAATATAGATGGTGGAAAGCTTTCGCAGCAGCCAGTTTTCAGAAAGACGCGCCAGCCCAATAAAGAAGCCCAGGATGGACGCGAAGACAATACAAAGTGCCGATACCAACAGCGTATTCAGTAAACCGACCACAAACACGCGTCCGTACGTGTCACCCTCCTGATAGTCGATAAGGTGCTGAACAATCCCAAAGCCCGCGCTGCGATCCAGAAACGCAAAACCGGAGGTAATACCGCGATTATTCAGGTTAGTGATGGTGTTATGGATGAGATACACGGCGATAAGAACAACCGCAACAATAGCAATAATCTGGAATAGCCAGGCGCGGACCGCGGGATGAGAAAAGGATAGCGATCCTTTTACGGCTGAGCGGCGATGGGACATAAAGAAACCTCAGTAACCATGACTCTGGAGTGGGCACTGCCCGAGCAGTGCCCGTTACAGCTATGACTTAACGTACTGGTGGCGCGTACTGAATACCGCCGTTATTCCAGAGATTGTTCTGGCCGCGTTTGATCTTCAGCGGGCTTTCCGATCCCACGTTACGCTCGAAGATCTCTGCGTAGTTACCCACCTGTTTGATGATGTTGTAAGCCCACTTGTTATCCAGCTTCAGATCTTTGCCGAAATCACCTTCTTTACCGAGCAGGTGCGCCATATCCGGGGTGGAAGGATTCGCCGCTTTCTCATCAACGTTTTTCGAGTTGATGCCCATCTCTTCTGCATTCAGCATGGCAAACAGCGTCCAGCGAACGATAGAGAACCAGTCTTCATCGCCACGACGCACAACCGGTCCGAGAGGTTCTTTGGAGATCACTTCAGGCAGGACAATCCATTCCGCCGGATTGCTCAGCTTAATGCGTAAGGCATACAGCTGTGACTGGTCAGAGGCCAGGGTGTCGCAGCGACCGGATTCCAGCGCTTTGGCTGATTCATCCGAGCGGTCGAAAGTCACAGGGGTGTATTTCATCTTATTTGCTTTGAAATAATCCGCGACGTTCAGCTCGGTATCGGTACCCGCCTGGATACACACGGTGGCGCCATCCAGTTCTTTGGCGCTTTTCAGGCCCGCTTTATTGTGGGTCAGGAAGCCGATGCCGTCATAATAGGTCACGCCCGTAAATGACATCCCCATACCCGCGTCGCGAGAGGAGGTCCAGGTGGTATTACGGGAAAGCATGTCAACCTCGCCGGACTGCAGCGCCGTAAAGCGCTCTTTCGCCGTCAGCGGGGTGTATTTTACTTTGCTGTCATCACCAAAAACCGCTGCTGCGACGCCACGGCAGACATCCACATCAATACCGGTAAATTTGCCGTTCGCATCGGCATAAGAGAAGCCAGGCAAACCGTCACTGATACCGCATTGAACAAAACCTTTCTTTTTAACGGCATCCAGTGTCGTTCCCGCATGGGCTTGACCGGCTACGGCAAACATCATGCCGGCAGCGGCCAGGCTGGCTATCATCGTCTTTTTCATAATGCATCCTGTGTGGCGAAATTTATCGTTATAGAGACGTTTTTAAACGCTTTACCTGTCTGTGGCTTTGGCCAACGTTTATAAAGCAAACGTAATGCCAGTTTTGCGTTCGACAAAATAAGAGATGAGTGAACGCTTAATGCTGAGTGTAGACAGGCTTAAATAAAACGAGCGCCCTGAAACGGTGCGAAATTACAACCTGTGCCACAAATTGGAGCAAAAGTTTTGAGTCGCGTCAGGAAAAAGAAGAGATAGTTTCTGGCGTGAATATTGGCAGGGTATTCAATAATATTAATGTGTGAAAATCATCACACTAGAACCGATAATTTAAATGAGAGTACGAAAAAGATGTGACCGTTCTTAGCCTGAAATAAGCGGTGCGAATAAATACGGGGCTATTTTTTTACTTATTTGGAAATAGTGCACTGATTAAAAGCAAAAGCGCGGCCAGAGCCGCGCTTTCTTAACTGATGTTACTTCGTCAGGGCAACAATACCCAGCGTCAAACCCGCCACTGCGGCAGCACCGCCTGCGATAGCACCTGCAGTTTCCCAGTTATCCTGAGTGGTGCCTTTCATACAGGTATTGGTATGAACCAGTCGGCCCTGGTCGTCGTAAACCGGTACACATGGAGAGTCGTGCGCGCAACCAGCAAGCAGCGCAGCGAGAAGTGCAACGGAAATGAATCTTTTCATGATGTTACCTCAGTATTATTTCTCGTCCGCTATAAAGCCAGGAGGGCAATTAACGAACTGGAGGTTATTTTACCACCGGGGTAAGTCCACGTTACACGAGGAATAATCTCAAATTATGTAGTTTGTAAAAATCGTGGAGAAAAGTCGGTTTCCGGACGAATTAATGGAGACATTGTGAAGACGTAAGAGAGTGTTTTTACTTAATGCAAATCATCGTATTTTTAACATGGCGTTTGCTTAATATCTAATTCATTGTTTATCTTAAAAATAAAAAAGGCACCAGAGGTGCCTTTTTCGAGAAGGTTAATCTTTATGGCGGGTAAAGCGTCGGCGGACGACCACAAAGAAAACGGGTACAAAGAAAATAGCCAGCAGGGTTGCGGAAAGCATGCCTCCCATAACGCCCGTACCGACGGCGTTTTGCGCGCCGCTCCCGGCTCCGGTGCTAATTACCAGCGGCATGACGCCAAGAATGAAGGCCAGGGAGGTCATCAGGATCGGGCGAAGGCGCATTCTTGAGGCTTCCAGCGTGGCCTCAATGATACCTTTACCTTCTTTATCCATCAGGTCCTTAGCAAATTCGACGATCAGGATGGCGTTTTTTGCCGACAGACCAATCGTGGTCAGCAGTCCGACCTGGAAATAGACGTCATTGTTTAACCCACGCATTGAGGCTGCGAGAAGCGCCCCGATGACCCCCAACGGCACAACCAGCATAACGGAGAATGGAATGGACCAGCTTTCATACAGCGCTGCCAGGCACAGGAACACCACGATCAGTGAAATGGCGTACAGTGCAGGCGCCTGGTTACCGGAAAGGCGTTCCTGATAAGACATTCCCGTCCAGTCATAGCCGATGCCGGAAGGCAGTTTTGCCGCCAGGCTTTCCATCATCACCATGGCCTCACCGGTACTTTTCCCTGGGGCTGACTCACCGAGGATCTCCATGGACGGCATGCCGTTATAGCGTTCCAGACGAGGAGAACCGTAAACCCAGTGAGCGCTGCTAAAGGATGAGAACGGCACCATTTCCCCATTCGCGCTGCGCACGTAGAGATTGTTGATGTCCCCCGGCAACATTCGGAATTTCGCATCCGCCTGGACGTAAACTTTTTTCACGCGGCCATGATCGATAAAGTCATTCACATAGGTACCACCCAACGCCGTCGATATCGTCTGGTTGACGTCAGAAATGCTAATCCCCAGCGCCTGCGCTTTCTCCTGATCGACATCCAGTTTGAACTGCGGTGTATCCTCCAGGCCGTTAGGACGCACGCGAACCAGCAGGTCAGGGTGCTCTTTCACCATGCCGAGCAGCTGATTACGCGCCTGCGTCAGCTGGGTATGCCCCAGGTTTGCCTGATCGATAAGTTCAAAGTCGAAGCCCGTTGCGGTTCCCAGTTCGATAATGGCAGGCAGGTTAAACGGAAATACAAGGCCGTCTTTAATCTGGCTGAACGCTTTTGTCGCTCGGCCCACGATGGCCTCAACGCTATTTTTCTCCCCGGAACGTTCTTCCCAGGGCTTCAGGCTGACGAAGGCGATACCGGAGTTCTGGCCCTGACCGCTAAAGCTAAAGCCGTTAACGGTAAAGACGGATTCAACGTTCGCTTTCTCTTGGGTCAGATAATAGTCCTGAACCTGGTCGAGAACCTGCTGAGTACGCGTCTGGGTCGCACCCGCCGGGAGTTGAACCATCGTCATAAATACCCCCTGATCCTCTTCAGGCAGGAAGGAGGTAGGTAAGCGCAGGAACAGCACCGCCATCCCACCGACAATAAGGACGTACACCACCAGATAGCGGCCGGTCTTACGCAAAATACCGCTTACGCTGTTGCTGTAGTGCTCCACGCTTTTATCAAAGAGCGCATTGAACCAGCCAAAGAACCCTCCTTTCTTCTCATGATGATCGCCAGAAACGGGCTTAAGCAGCGTTGCGCAGAGTGCGGGCGTCAGGATCAGCGCAACCAGCACGGAGAGGGCCATGGCGGAAACGATAGTCAGCGAGAACTGGCGATAGATGGCGCCCGTCGAGCCACCAAAAAAGGCCATCGGGACAAAGACCGCCGAGAGAACCATCGCGATCCCCACCAGCGCGCCCTGGATCTGCTCCATCGACTTCTGCGTGGCCTCTTTCGGCGGCAGCTTGTCCTCTACCATCACGCGCTCAACGTTCTCGACCACCACGATGGCGTCATCAACGAGTAGCCCTATCGCCAGTACCATCCCGAACATCGTCAGGGTGTTGATGGAGAAACCGAACGCCGCAAGAACCGCGAAGGTACCCAGCAGAACCACCGGCACCGCGATAGTCGGAATGAGCGTCGCGCGCAGGTTTTGCAGGAACAGGTACATGACCAGGAAGACCAGAACGATCGCTTCAAACAGGGTCTTCACCACTTCATGAATGGAGATTTTCACAAAAGGCGTGGTGTCATAGGGATAGACGACCTTCAACCCCTGCGGGAAGAACTGTTGCAGTTGCGCCAGTTTGCTCTTGATGGCTGCCGCGGTATCCAGCGCGTTTGCCCCGGTTGCCAGCTTAATCCCAAGGCCGGTTGCTGCCTGCCCGTTGATTTTGGTCACCATATTGTAGTTTTCGCCGCCGAGCTCAATGCGAGCGACATCCTTCAGGTGAACCATCGAGCCGTCCTGGTTCACCTTGAGCGTCACGCGGCCAAACTCTTCCGGTGATTTCAGGCGAGTTTGCGCGATGATGGAGGCATTCAACTGCTGTCCAGGAACCGATGGCGTACCGCCCAACTGACCTGCCGCTATCTGGTCGTTCTGCGTTTTCAGCTGGTTGATAATATCCAGCGGCGTCAGCTGGTATTTATTCATCGCGTTGCTGTCGAGCCAGATGCGCATCGCATACTGGGCGCCAAACAGCTGAACGTCGCCGACACCCGTCGTTCGGCTGATAGCATCTTTGACGTTCGAGGCGACATAGTCGGAGATATCATCCTGAGTGAGGTTTTTGTTGTCCGAAACAAAACCGGCGACCAGCAGGAAGCTGCTGCTGGATTTCTCAACGCCAATCCCTTGCTGCTGTACCTCTTGCGGCAGCAGCGGCATGGCGAGCTGCAGTTTGTTCTGCACCTGCACCTGGGCGATGTCCGGATCCGTTCCTGACTCGAAGGTCAGTGTGATGGTGACATTACCTGCTGAATCGCTGGTGGAAGACATGTACATCAGGTTGTCGATACCGTTCATGTTCTGTTCGATAACCTGGGTCACGGTATCCTGCACCGTCTGGGCATCAGCGCCGGGGTAGGTCGCAGAAATCGCCACGGCTGGCGGAGCAATCGTCGGATACTGGGCGACGGGCAGTTTGAGAATGGCCAGCCCGCCTGCAATCATCAAAATGATGGCAAGTACCCAGGCGAAAACCGGCCTTTGAATAAAGAAATTAGCCATGTCGTCGTTCCTTAACTGGCGGGAGTCGTGGTGGTATCTGGCGTGGCGACGACGGTAGCCCCTGGTCTGACTTTTTGTAATCCGCTGACGATCACGCGGTCACCGTTTTTCAGCCCTTCCGTCACAAGCCAGCGGTCGCCAATGGCCTGAGGCGCAACGACGGTACGTGATTCAACCTGGTTTTTATCATTAACCACCAGCACGGTTGCGTCGCCTCGCGGCGTTCGGGTCACGCCCTGCTGCGGAACCAGAATGGCATCTGGCTGTGTGCCTTCATCAATGCGGGCGCGAACGAACATCCCCGGTAACAGTAGGTGTTGAGGATTCGGGAAAATGGCGCGCAGCGTGATTGAGCCGGTGCTTTCATCCACCGTAACGTCGGAGAACTGCAGGGTGCCTTTCAGCGGATAGGGCTGACCATTCTCCATCAGCAGCTCAACGCTGCTGGCCGTGTCGCCTTTTTGCAGGCTCGTCTGCTTCAGGCGCATAAATTCATTGCTCGACTGGGTCACATCGACATAAATCGGATCAAGCTGCTGGACCGTCGCCAGCGCTGCGGCCTGCCCGTTCGTCACGAGCGCCCCTTCCGTCACGCTGGATTTGCCGATGCGGCCATCGACAGGGGACGTTACTTTGGTATACGCAAGGTTGATACGTGCGCTTTCAACGCCCGCTTTTGCGGCGACAACGCTGGCATCTGCCTGCTGGGCCGTGGCCACGGCCTGGTCATACTCTTGTTTACTGACATACTGTGTTCCCACCAGTGGGAGATAACGTTTCACCGTCAGGTGTGCAATATTGGCCGCCGCCTGCGCCTTTGCCAGTTCGCCTTTCGCGCTGTCGTAAGCCGCCTGATAGGTCGCAGGATCAATTTGATAAAGTGAGTCCCCGGCTTTTACATCGCTACCTTCCGTGAAGTTGCGACGCAGAATGATACCGCTAACCTGTGGACGAACCTCCGCAACGCGGAACGCATCTGTTCTGCCCGGGAGTTCAGTTGTGACGGCCAGCGGCGCACTTTTCACGATATGAACGCTGACCTGAGGCGCCTGTGCATGTTGTTGTTGATTTTCCTGGCCATCGCATCCGGTGAGCAGTACAGCGCAGACAATGAAACCGGCTAAGGGTAAACGTCTGAAATGATTCGTCATGACTGTTCCTTTAAATACCCATTAACCGATGTTTGCCGTAGATCGGTAGTGGGGCAGAGGGAAAAAATAAAATGTAGCTGCGTATAATAATGAGGGTATTTAATGTTTTTTAATTTATAAGTGCGAATGACGAGGCCTGAGAGGAAAATCAGAATCAGTCCCGTAGAAAATACGGCTATACTTCTGCCCGTTAAATCAGGCTAATAGAGCTTAACCGGTAAATTTATTCGTTCCGTGAATTTAATTCCGGGCATGTATTTAGATTGTTTATAGATTAAGTAAATTGACTTTTTTTGTGCAAAATTAAAACGGCTTTTAGTGAATACTTCCAGCCATCCGAACCTGATGTTATGTATATACCCTGCGAGTAAAGAGTAGCTGTCAATGGCGCGTAAAAAGAAAGAAGAGGCTCAACAAACCCGACAGCAGTTGATTGAGGCGGCTATCGGGCAGTTTGCGACGCGAGGCGTAGCCAGCACGACGCTGACGGATATCGCCGATGCCGCAAAGGTTACGCGTGGTGCTATCTACTGGCACTTTACCAGTAAAGCAGAGATATTTAATGCCATTTGGGAACAGCAATTACCGCTACGTGACATCATTCGCGACAGGCTTTCTCTCTCCGAAAATGATGATCCGTTGTTAATACTTCGTGAGCAATTCATTACTGCGCTTCAGTATATCGCACGCGAACCCCGTCAATGTGCGCTATTACAAATTTTGTATCATAAATGTGAATTTACTAGCGATATGATTTCAGAGGATGAAATTCGGAAACGTATTGGGTTCAATTATGATTCTTTGCGCGTTACGCTGGAAAAATGTATTTCTCGAAACATCATTTCGTCGCAGGTGAACGTTGAGCTGACCATGATCGTATTCCACGGTTTTTTTAGCGGCATCATTAAAAACTGGTTAATGAATACCGACAGTTTTAATCTTTATCAGCAGGCGCCAGCCCTGGTCGACAATATTCTGGCGACACTCCCTCTCTTGCGCGTGTCGCCTCATAATGATTTCGGCTCAGCGCCTGGCAACATTTCACCCCGTGCACAAAGCGCCTCGATGGTCTGCGCGCTGGCGGGTTTACCTAACAGATAACCCTGTAAGGTATTACAGCCCAGCTCCGTCAAAAAGGCTTGCTGCGCTTCGGTTTCCACACCTTCGGCCACGACTTTCAGGTTGAGCGTTTTCGCGAGGGCCACAATCGCAGAGACAATGGTGGCATCCTCGCTTTCACCGCTTAACTCTTTCACAAATGCTCTGTCTATCTTCAATTCACAGGCCGGTAAACGCTTGAGATACAGCAGGCTCGAATATCCGGTCCCAAAATCATCAATCGAGGCTTTCACCCCAGCATCCGTCAGCTCTGTCAGCACCCGCACGCTCTCATCGGGGTTGCTCATCGCCGTGGTTTCCGTGACTTCCAGGATTAACATTTCCGGCGGGACGTGGTGACGCTCCAGGCAGTCGAGCACTGTTTTAACCAGCGAGGGCTGTTCGAACTGCAGCGTCGACAGGTTTACTGCCATTGACCAGTTTCGATGCCCCTGCAGATGCCATTCTCTCAGCTGGCGACAGGCTTCGTTGAGCACCCAGTTACCAATAGGGATGATAAGCCCGGTTTTTTCCGCCAGCGGCAGGAAAAGATCCGGCGTCAGTAAACCCTGCTTCGGATGCTGCCAGCGCAGCAGCGCTTCAAATCCGAGGAGAGGGCCTGCGGGCGCGTGAAACTTTGGCTGATAAAGCAGGCGCAGTTCATTGCGATCGACGGCCATCCACAGATCGTTCATTAACTGAAGATGGGTCTGCGCCAGAGTGTTCATGGAGGGCTGGAAAAAGTGATAGCCGTTTCGGCCCATATGCTTGGTGTGATACATCGCCGCGTCGGCGTTAAACATCAGCTCACGTTCGGTTTTGCCGTCGTGAGGGTACAGGGCGATACCAATGCTAAGCGTTACCACCAGTTCGTAGGGGTCGAGAGTGAACGGGCTATCGATCGCCCGCACCAGCGAATTTGCCAGCGAGGCCGCATCGTCCGGACCTTCTCCCTCAGCCAGCAGAACAAACTCATCGCCGCCAATGCGTGCAAGGGTAAACTGGCCCTTCAGGAGATGCAGCAGACGCTGCGTAACGGCGACCAGCAGCCTGTCACCGACATCATGGCCGTAGGCGTCATTGATGGCTTTAAAACCGTCGAGATCCATGAACATCAGGGCGAAATGGGTACCTTCACGGTCAGCTTTGCTGATGGCCTGATCGAGCCGGTCCTCCAGCAGGATACGGTTGGGCAGACGCGTCAGCGTATCGTGCAGCGCCAGCTGCGCAAGTTCCCGGTTCGCTTCTGCCAGCGACGAGGCCAGAAGGGCGGTTCGTGCCTGCAGGCGGGCATCCAGCATCGACACCAGCAGGGTGATCCCAAGAATAGAGAGCGCGACGACGCTGACCAGCACGGCCAGCCAGCTGCCGTTAATACCCTGATGGTGAACCATGGTGGACATTGGAAACTGCGCGGCCTTCATCCCGGCGTAGTGCATACCGGCGATAGCAATTCCCATCGTGATGGCGGCACCCAGGCGCATCAGCACCACCTGAGCGGCTTCGTGACGCAGGCGGAAGGTCAGCCACAATGCTGCAAGCGAAGCGGCAAGCGCAATCACGACCGAAATGGCCACCCACAGCGTATCCCAAACGATCCCCGGCCTCACCTCCAGCGCCGCCATACCGGTGTAATGCATGGCAACAATACCGATTCCCATTACCAGAGCGCCGGGGAGCAGGCGGCGCATGCGCAGCTGTTCACAGCTGACGAGCCATAGCGCAAACAGTGACGACCCCACGGCGATGACCATAGATAAAATCGTCAGGGTCGCGTTGTAGCTCATGCTCATGGAGAGATCCATCGCCAGCATGCCGATAAAGTGCATGGCCCATACGCCAATGCCCATCGCAACACCGCCTCCCGCCAGCCAGATGCGGGCTGCGACACCCTGACTCCCGGCGACGCGTGCAGCCATATTCAGCGCGGTGTAAGCAGCAAGGATGGCAACAGCAAAGGAGAGGGCTACAAGGATAGGGTTGTATTGGCTAACCAGCATGGTCGGTTCTACTCGAGTATGACGTTACGCAGGAGAGGTTGAGAAGGGCGAGACATTATCACCGTCAGGTAACGGCTCAAAGGGATTTAAATCCCCGTTTTTAGTGGGTAATACGGGGAGATTGGTGACGGCAGGGTGTTAATCGAGTTCTGAACAGTTCACTAATTTCAGCGGATTGACGGAGTTCATATTGCGGCACTTGTCGGTTTCGGTGCTCATCAGTTCAATCCACTGCATCAGGAGGGCATCGAAAAGGAAAACGGAGATTGCAAAGACGACCAGCCACCAGTATTTACGAATCATTGTGTCATTCCGCGAGAAGAGAGCCACTGAAGTGGTGGAAATATACACGAAAAGAAGCGGTTTAAAAGCGAGATAAGCAAAGGTTTACAAAGCGTTGACGGTGAAAGAATAAGACAATAAAAAAGGCGCATCCCCATGCCAGGTAGCGCCTTTTTAAACAAGCAGTTAGCTAATCGAAATTAGTTCATGCCGTATTTTTTCAGTTTCTTACGCAGAGTACCACGGTTGATACCCATCATCAGCGCAGCGCGGGTCTGGTTACCGCGGGTGTATTGCATCACCATGTCCAACAGTGGCTGTTCAACTTCAGCCAGTACCAGCTCATACAGGTCATTAACATCCTGACCATTCAGTTGAGCAAAATAGTTCTTCAGTGCCTGTTTAACCGAGTCACGCAGGGGCTTTTGAGTTACCTGATCCTGAGAGTTAACGGTAGAAACGGTCAGTACGTCAGAATTTACGCGTTGTTCGAACATAGTTCTGTCAGCTCTTTATTTCATTACGCAAGATTTTCGAAGTATGCCTCCAACGCCTCCAGCTGTTCGCTGGCATCCTCAATGGCGTTGAATGTGCGCCGAAACTGGTCATCTGGAGCGTGCTCCTGGAGATACCAGGAGACGTGTTTACGCGCAATTCGGTACCCTTTTGCCTGACCGTAGTGGTCATGCAGTTCCCGAACATGCGAACAAAGCAAGCGCTTTACCTCTGCCAGAGGCAGTGGGGCAAGCAGCTCCCCAGTGTCCAGATAATGCTGGATTTCCCGGAAGATCCAGGGTCTTCCCTGAGCTGCACGTCCTATCATCAGAGCATCAGCTCCCGTATAGTCGAGTACAGCCCTGGCTTTAAGCGGGTCAGTTATGTCGCCATTCGCGATAATCGGAATGGAAACCTTCTGCTTAACTGCCCGAATGCTGTCGTATTCAGCTTCACCATTGAACAAACAGGCGCGAGTGCGTCCGTGGATGGTCAGGGCCTGAATACCACAATCTTCGGCCAGTTGGGCAATCTCTACACAGTTACGGTGTTCCGGCGACCAACCCGTGCGAATCTTCAACGTAACAGGAACGTCCACTGCGCTGACAACCGCCGTCAGGATAGCTTTCACCTGGTCGGGGTATTGCAGAAGGGCTGAACCTGCAAGCTTGCGATTCACCTTTTTGGCCGGGCAACCCATATTGATATCAATAATCTGGGCACCACTTTCCACGTTAATACGCGCGGCATCTGCCATCTCTTCAGGCACGCTTCCGGCAATTTGCACGGTGCGAATACCTGGTTCATCAATGTGCACCATCCGAAGGCGGGATTTATCGCTTTCCCAAACCTGCGGGTTAGACGACATCATCTCGGATACGGTTAAACCGGCTCCCATCTCATAGCACAGCGTCCTGAACGGCCGGTCGGTAATACCTGCCATTGGGGCTGCGATCAGGCGATTTCTAAGCTGGTGGTGTCCGATGCGCATGAGTTAAGAAATGACCATACTGTGACTGCAAGGCGGCGTATATTACGCATTTTTTGCACGAGATGAAAGGCCAAACTTTGAACAATCCACTGTTGTAGATCAAGGAATCGCCGCGCAATCTTTTCGTTTAAAATTATTCATTATTGAAATCATTGAGTTATGCGCTGATGGCTATTTTATGTGCGCTTACAATTTCCCGTAACTTCTCATCATTTCTGAATAAATGCGACAGATGAGCGGGATAATCTGCTGTTTTTAACAGCAGATTTCCCCACTTCTTTGCGATCTGCGTCGCATTTTAGAACATGATCTCAGGGCAAAAAATAGACGTTATTCGAGGATAACACGACCATGGAGGGACTGTACCGGCCGGTTATTATCGTGATGCATTGTGTGGGTGAATTTCTCGAGCTGCCCGGCGGAGACCGTCAGAGGATGCTTAAGCACGATCCAGGTGACGCCTTCTGAACACGGTGGCGTTGTCAGCGAGCCGCTAAAGCGCCAGTACGTTTTATCTTCCGGCAGCAGCTTATTCAGGTTGAGCTCCTGCTTGATGGAGACGTTCAGCTCAGCCTGCTGAGGCATAACGTCCCACAGTTTATCAAGTTCACGGTTCTCTGCCCCTTTGTCGAACATGACCGCGACCACCGCCAGTTCCCCCTTCGCATTTTTATGCACAAGGTGCATTTCCATCGCGTAATGCTTGCCGTGCACGGTGTTTTCGCTCGGCGCGTGGAAGTGGAACTGCTGTAATGTCCAGGTTTGCTTATCCAGCGTGATAGTGTCGCGAGTGTCGGCCTCCTCGCTTGCCTGAATGGTATGGCCATTGTTTGTCAGCGTCACAGGGCCGTCAACGTAGTGCGTTTGCAGCGGGGAGAGATGGGCGTTAGCGGTTGAATCAATATCAATGGGAGACTGGTTCATTCCACTGTTACAGGTCTTGTACGCTTCATCCAGTTCACCCCAGTGCTCCGGTGAACTTTCTCCTTTGTAGCTCCAGTGTGATGCGCATGCTGAAGCCGAGATCATGCTCAGCGCTAACAGCGCTGCCTTGCTATAAACGTGTTTCATAATATTCTTCCCGTGAATTTTTATTATCCAAATCAAAATTTATCAATATGATTTGTAGGGTTATTTTACCGGAGGCAGGCCAGGTGCGGGAGGAATATTCGAGGAGAAAAGGCGTGGTCAGAGGACCACGCCAAATACTTATTTTTTACGACCGGTAATGCGGCACCACTCTTCTTTCTCGACGACCGGGTCGAGCGCAAAGAGATCGGCGTAGGCTTCGCAAACGCTCTCCGCCTGGCTTGCCAGGATGCCTGAAAGTCCCAGCAGACCACCCTCAACCGGCAGCACGCTGATTAATGGCGCCAGTTCACGCAGTGGGCCCGCGAGAATGTTTGCGACCACCACATCGGCTTTCATGGCTTCTGGCTGCGCTTCCGGCAGGTAGAGCTCCAGACGATCGGAGACGCCGTTACGCTCGGCATTATCGCGGCTGGCCTGAATGGCCTGCGGATCGATATCGATCCCGATGGCTTTCGCCGCGCCCAGTTTCAGAGCGGCAATCGCGAGGATCCCGGAACCGCAGCCGAAGTCGATCACCGTCTTACCTTCCAGATCCAGACCATCCAGCCACTGCAGGCACAGAGACGTGGTTGGATGGGTGCCGGTGCCAAACGCCAGGCCTGGGTCAAGCATCACGTTCACCGCGTTTTCATCGGGAACCTCGCGCCAGCTTGGGCAGATCCACAGACGTTTGCCGAACTGCATCGGGTGGAAGTTGTCCATCCACTCGCGTTCCCAGTCTTTGTCTTCCAGCTGTTCGATTTTATGCGCGAAGCCTGCTCCCAGCAGCGGATGGTTTTCCAGAATCGCCACCACCTCTTTCATGTCGGTTTCGGCATCGAACAGGCCGATCACGTCGGTATCACCCCACAGGCGCGTTTCGCCCGGCAGCGGTTCAAAGACCGGCGTGTCGTGCGTGTCCTGAAAGGTGATGGAGACAGAGCCGGCTTCCATCAGCGCATCGCTTAGCTCTTCGGCGTTCGCGCCGGTTGTGTTCAGTTTTAGTTGGATCCACGGCATGGCAAAACTCTTTATTTATCAGTAGAAATCATAGCGGGTTGTGGGGCGGGCTGACCGAAACGGTTCCCCACCACAAACGCCAGTAAACTTAGCAGTAACGAAGGCACAATCGGATGGAAGCCCAGATACTGAATCTTAAATGTCGCAAGGATGGCATACAGCACACCGCCAACAATCATCGCGCTCAGCGCGCCTGCAGCGTTCGCGCGTTCCCAGTAAAGACCTAATACCAGCGGCCACAGGAAAACGGCTTCAAGCCCACCAAACGCAAGCAGGTTCAGCCAGATGATCATCTCCGGCGGACGCCATGCAGCTAACATCAGCAAAGCTCCTAACACCAGCGTAATGACGGCAGACATCCGCTTCAGGCGACGTTCATTTTCAACCTGCTCAGGGCGCAGGTTCAGATAGAGATCTTTAATGATCGTAGCGGAACTTTGCAGTAACTGGGCGTTAATGGTCGACATAATGGCGGCCATTGGCGCTGCGAGGAAAATGCCGGCGGCGAAGGGCGGCAGCACTTTAACCATCAGCGTCGGGATCACCAGATCCGGCACGGTAAGGTCGGGAATCACCGCGCGCCCTAATGCACCTGCCAGGTGCATACCAAACATCAGGACCGCGACTACAATCGTCCCGATGATGATGCCCTTGTGAACGGCTTTACTGTCTTTATAGGAGATACAGCGCACGGCGGTATGCGGCAGACCAATCACCCCGAAGCAGACTAACACCCAGAACGAGGTCATAAAGGTCGGCGAGAGGATATCATCCGCGCCCTGCGGTGAAATCAGTTTCGGGTCAATCGCTTCCAGGGTTTCCACCGCATGAGTGAGTCCACCCGCGGCATGAACAATCCCCACCAGCAGAACAATCGTGCCGATGAGCATGACCATTCCTTGCAGCGTATCGTTCAGCACGCTGGCGCGGAACCCGCCAAACGCGGTATAGAGCGCGATGCTTACCCCGAAGATAAGCAGGCCTGTCTCGTAAGGGATCCCGGCCGCCGTTTCCAGCAGGCGTGCCCCGCCGATAAACTGTACGGTCATCGCGCCAATAAAGGCTACCAGCAGGCTTAAGCTCGCCAGCCACACCAGTAAGCGGCTCTGGTAACGGGCAAACAGCATGTCGTTGAGCGTGACGGCATTATAGCGGCGCGCCAGAATGGCAAATTTCTTACCAAGAATACCGAGGGAGAGCCAGACGGCAGGCAGCTGGATCATCGCCAGCAGTACCCAGCCTAACCCGTACTTGTAGGCCGCACCGGGGCCGCCAATAAACGAGCTGGCGCTGATATAGGTCGCGGTCAGCGTCATTGCCAGCACAACGCCGCCCATCGAACGGCTGCCGAGGAAATACTCGTTCAGAAAAGCACCGGTCGTTCTTTTGCGCATGGCGTAAATGGATAAACCAAACACGACCAGCAGGTATGCGACAAGCGGCAGAATGACTTCAAGCTGCATCATCGTCCTCCAGCGGAATATCGCGATAGATGAATTTCACCATTGCCCAGCACAGCAGGATAAACACCAGCGGTACCAGCAGGCAGGCCATTTCGAACCAGTGCGGCAGGCCGGTGATGCCAATAGCGGAGTCAGGTAAGTAAGCAGTTACTAACCATGCAGCAAGATAGAGAAGGGTCAGCCACAGCGCCCAGCGCGCTTCTTTATGGGCCTGAACAAAACGTTTGTCCATTTTTTGTCCCTTGTGGATGCAGAAAGCGGGGATTGTACATGATGGGGCTTTGCGATCCCCAGAAATAAAAAAGGCCGGATAATCCGGCCTTTTAGCAACACAGCTCTCTTACTTCTCGTTCAGGCCGAGTTTTTTCTCCAGGTAGTGGATATTCGTCCCACCATTCTGGAAGTGCTCGTCGCTCATGATACGCATCTGCAGATCAACGTTGGTTTTAATACCGTCGATGATCAGCTCCTGCAGGGCGTTCTTCATGCGGGCAATCGCCACGTCACGGTTTTCGCCGTAGCAGATGAGCTTACCGATCATTGAGTCATAGTACGGCGGTACGGTGTAACCGGCGTAGATATGAGACTCCCAGCGCACGCCAAAACCACCCGGCGCGTGGAAACGCGTGATTTTACCCGGGCTTGGCAGGAAGGTGTTCGGGTCTTCGGCGTTGATACGGCACTCTACCGCATGGCCTTTCACCACAACTTCTTCCTGCTTGATGGACAGAGGTTGACCGGCTGCGATACGCAGCTGCTCTTTGATCAGGTCAACGCCGGTGATCATTTCGGTAACCGGGTGTTCAACCTGAATACGGGTGTTCATTTCAATGAAGTAGAACTCGCCGTTTTCGAACAGGAACTCAAAGGTACCCGCCCCGCGATAGCCGATATCGACGCACGCTTTGGCGCAACGCTCGCCGATGTAGCGACGCAGTTCCGGGGTAATGCCCGGCGCTGGCGCTTCTTCGACCACTTTCTGGTGACGACGCTGCATGGAGCAGTCACGTTCTGCCAGATAGATCGCGTTACCCTGACCGTCAGCCAGCACCTGAATTTCGATGTGGCGTGGGTTTTCCAGGTATTTTTCCATGTACACCATGTCATTGCTGAAAGCCGCTTTCGCTTCCGCTTTGGTCATGGAGATGGACTGCGCCAGTTCAGCATCGCTGCGCACAACGCGCATACCGCGACCGCCGCCGCCGCCGGACGCCTTGATGATAACCGGGTAGCCAATGCGTTTAGCATGAGCACGGTTAGCATCCATGTCGTCGGTCAGAGGGCCGTCAGAGCCTGGCACGGTTGGAACACCGGCTTTTTTCATTGCGGTGATTGCAGACACTTTGTCGCCCATCAGGCGAATGGTGTCGGCTTTCGGACCGATGAAGATAAAGCCAGAGCGTTCAACCTGCTCAGCAAAGTTGGCGTTCTCAGAGAGGAAGCCGTAACCCGGATGAATTGCCACCGCGCCGGTGATTTCAGCGGCGCTGATGATAGCCGGGATGTTCAGATAGCTTTTTACGGACGGAGCCGGGCCAATACAGACCGTCTCATCCGCCAGCAATACGTGTTTTAAATCGCGATCCGCGCTTGAGTGCACGGCCACGGTCTTGATGCCCAGTTCTTTACAGGCACGAAGAATACGCAGTGCAATCTCGCCACGGTTGGCGATAACAATTTTATCCAGCATGTTCGCCTCGTTACTCGATGACGACCAGCGGCTCGTCAAATTCAACCGGCTGACCACTTTCGACCAGAATCGCTTTCACAGTACCTGACTTGTCAGCTTCGATCTGGTTCATCATTTTCATCGCTTCAACGATGCACAGGGTATCGCCTACGTTGACTTTCTGACCCACTTCGATGAACGCCTTCGCGTCCGGGCTCGGGGTGCGGTAGAAAGTACCAACCATTGGGGAACGTACGATGTGACCACTGATTTCTGCTGCAGCGGCAGGTGCGGCTTCAGCTGCTGGTGCAACGGCTGCGGAAAGCGCAGGCTGCTGCACTGGCGCAGCGTAAGCTTGCTGCATTACCGGGAAGCTAGCGGCTGGGGCTGCACGGCTGATGCGTACAGACTCTTCGCCTTCAGAAATTTCCAGTTCGGAGATGCCTGATTCTTCAACCAGCTCGATCAGTTTTTTAATCTTACGAATATCCATGAGTGGGTTCCGTACTCTTGTTTAGTGTGATTGTGACAAGCGTTTTACCGCTGTCTGTAAAGCGTATGAATAGCCGTCTGCGCCCAGTCCGCAGATAACGCCAGCAGCGATATCCGACAGATACGAATGGTGGCGGAACGGCTCTCGGGCGTGCACGTTACTCAGGTGGATCTCGATAAACGGGATACTCACCGCGAGCAGTGCGTCGCGGATAGCAACACTGGTGTGCGTAAACGCGGCCGGATTGATCAGGATATAGTCCACAGTGTCTTTAGCCTGATGAATACGGTCGATGATTGCGTACTCCGCGTTTGACTGAAAATGATCCAAATCCACATTCAGCGAGGCTGCTTCCGTGCTCAGACGGTTAACAATTTCGCTCAATGTCAGCGTGCCGTACTTCTCTGGCTCACGGGTGCCGAGCATGTTCAGGTTCGGTCCGTTTAATACTAAGATGTGGAACTTATCAGTCATTATGCCGCTATCTCCTGCGATTTTCGGGTAAAAAACAAAATATACCGTCGAAGCGCAAATGTCACCTTTTCAGAGGCCTAAAACCGCTGTCAGGCGAACCAAGGTCGCACATTATAACGATTTCGTAGCATTTGGCAGCTAAATACTGGTCTTATCAGGGAAGATTATCAACCGCAATCCAAAAAAGATTTGCGGTTGAGAGGTAATCTGCGGGAAAACGCACAGTTTCGCGAACTATCGCAACCACTGGCGGAACTTCTTGTAACGCCATGCTAAAAGCGCCACGGCTGCCAGCGCGTAAAGGACCGGCTGCGGAGAGAGGATCTTCACCGACCACAGATAATGAATGGGGGCGAGGATCGCGACAAGATAGACGAAGTTGTGCAGCAACTGCCAGCGACGGCCCAGCTTTCGCTGCGCATATTGCGTGGATGTCAGCGCTAACGCCAGCAGGATCAGCCAGCTAACAATGCCCAGCATCAGGTAAGGGCGTGTTACCAGCTCGCGGCCAAGCAATGTCAGATTGTTAATTCCCAGTTCCAGCAGGGCGTAACTGGTGAGGTGCAGGGTCGCCCAGGCAAAACACCATAGCCCCAAAAGCCGACGGGTGCGTATCAATAATGGCTGTTTAGCGTAGCGCGCCAGCGGCGAGACGAGCAAGGTGGCCAGCAAAAATTTCAGAGCCATCCGACCGGTAAAATGCTGGATATCCTTTGCCGGATCGGCGCTAAAGAGGCCCTGGCTGGCCGCCCAGAACAGCCAGATAAAAGGAAGTATCCCGGCTAAATGCAGCAGCACTTTCAGCCAGGTAATCTGCTTTGCCGTTAAACGCACTCAGAAGTTCTCCCGTAAATTGAGGCCACGGTAAAGGGACGCCACTTCATCCGCATACCCGTTAAACAGCAGCGTGGGCTGGCGCTTCACGTCCAGCGCGCCGCCGGAGCCAATAAAGCGTTCCGTCGCCTGCGACCAGCGGGGATGATCCACATGCGGGTTCACGTTGGCGAAGAAGCCGTATTCACCCGGCGCCGCCAGGTTCCATGTCGTCGGCGGACGTTCGCGGGTCAGCTTAATGCTGACGATCGATTTAATCCCTTTGAAACCGTATTTCCACGGCACGGTTAAACGGATGGGGGCACCGTTCTGCGGCGGAAGCGCCTTGCCGTAAACGCCGACGGTCAGGAGGGTAAGGGGATGCATGGCTTCGTCAAGACGTAACCCTTCAACGTACGGATACTCCAGCCCGCCGCCGATGAACCGGTCTTTCTGGCCCGGCATCTCGTCCGGGGCGTAGCGTGTCTGGAAGGCGACGTATTTTGCGTTGCTGGTGGGTTCAACCATCGCCAGCAGCTTATGCAGCGGGAAGCCTACCCAGGGCACCACCATCGACCAGGCCTCTACGCAGCGCATGCGATAGATACGCTCCTCAAGCGGGAAGCGGGTGGTCAGATCGTGATGGTCCAGCGTCAGAGGTTTTGCCACTTCACCGTCGATTTTCAGCGTCCACGGATCGGTTTTCATGCTGCCGGCATTGGCGGCAGGATCGGCTTTATCCAGACCAAATTCGTAGAAGTTGTTGTAGCCGGTGACTTTATCTTCCGGCGTGAGCGCCAGCGTGTTTTGCCATTCGGCGGGTTTGGTAAAGGTAAGCGGGGCACCGGAAGGCGCCTTAGGGCGATCGTTGCCTTTAAACCAGTCGAGCAGGTCGGCGTGTGCCGCTGGAGAGAGCGTCAGTGCCGTGGCGCTGATGCCAAGCATTTTCAGGATCTGGCGGCGCTGTAACATAAAGACAGATTCAGACGTTACGTCGGCTTCCGTCAGTTTTCGGTTTTTCATGGCATCCTCCGTCATGCGTTTTTCTAAGCATGACGGAGGAGAAGCGTTAGCGCGAATATGTCACGAAAATTTGAAGATTAGGCGATTTTCACCAGCGCGCGGCCGTGGAACTGGTTATCCATGATCTTACTGGCATATTCAGGTGCCTGGCTGAGCGTAATTTCGGTAGCGCTCTGGGTATAGAACGATTCCGGCAAATCGCGCACCAGACGCTCCCATGCCTCTGCACGGCGAGCCGCAGGCGTCATCACGGAATCCACACCCTGCAGGCGGACGTTACGCAGAATAAATGGCATGACGGTCGTTGGCAGGGCAAATCCGCCCGCCAGGCCGCAGGCTGCCACGCAGCCGCCGTAGTTCATCTGCGCCAGGACTTTTGCAAGCACCTTGTCACCGACGGTATCCACCGCACCTGCCCAGACCTGTTTTTCCAGCGGGCGGGTCTCGGCAAACTCATCGCGGCCAAGAATGCGGCAGGCGCCGAGCTGGCGCAGATAATCATGCGTGCTTTCACGGCCGGAAACCGCCGCAACCTGATAACCCAGCTTGTGCAGCAGCGTGACCGCCGTGCTGCCCACGCCACCGCTGGCCCCGGTCACAACAATTTCACCCGACTCGGGGCGAACACCCGCCTCTTCCAGCGCCATCACGCATAGCATGGCGGTAAAGCCTGCGGTACCAACGATCATCGCTTTGCGGCCATCTATGCCTTTCGGCATAGGCACCAGCCAGTCGCCCTTCACGCGCGCCTGCGTTGCCAGCCCGCCCCAGTGATTTTCGCCCACGCCCCAGCCGGTGAGCAGCACCTGCTGGCCCGCATGAAAACGGGGATCTTCGCTGCTATGAACCCGGCCAGCAAAATCAATACCCGGCACCATAGGGAAATTTCGGATGATTTTACCCTTGCCGGTGATCGCCAGCGCATCTTTATAATTTAAACTGGACCAGTCGATGTCGACGGTGACGTCGCCTTCCGGCAGGCGAGTCTCTTCTACGGCCTGTACTGAGGCAAGCGTTTTGCCGTCCTGCTGTTCTAAGATTAAAGCCTGCATACGGGGTCCTCACGGCTCAGATGATTGGAAAAGAGTTCCTGAAGACTATACTCGCTCAGGGTAAAGCAATGCCGATTTAACGCAATAAATTGCCAGATACGCCAGGTTTGGTAGTATGCCGCATTTGAAATGCAAGTTAGCGCTTACTCGCTACCCCATCAACCCACGGAGTAATCTCAAGGATGCGATTAACGACGAAGTTCTCGGCTTTTATCACCCTGCTGACGGGGCTTACCATCTTTGTCACGCTTCTTGGTTGCTCTTTGAGCTTTTATAACGCCATTCAGGACAAACTGGTTAACCGGGTGCAGTCCGTTGCGTCTGTCATTGATACGCGTCTGCTGACCACTCCACTTCCTGAGCTATCCCGGGAGCTGGATGAGTTGATGGTGCCGGTTGATATTATTCAGGTCGACATCCAGCAGGGAAAGCATCCGGTTTTAAGCCATGAACGACAGGACAGCTATCGACCTGCGGGCGTGGTGAGCCAGTATCGGGAAGTAACGGTGCACTCCCTCAAAAATCCGGGGATGACCATACACATGGTCTACCTCGATCCGATGGCCAGCTATTTCCGTTCTATGATGACCACCGCGCCGCTCACTGTTGCCGTCGCCTTCATTATTTTGCTGATTTTTCTCGCGGTCCGCTGGCTGCGCCGCCAGCTTTCAGGCCAGGAACTGCTGGAGATCCGCTCCGTGCGCATCCTGAACGGTGAACGCGGCCCGCAGGTTCGCGGCTCGGTCCATGAATGGCCCTCACGCGCCAGCAGCGCGCTGGATACGCTGCTCTCAGAGATCCAGTTTGCCAGCGACCAGCGCAGCCGAATGGATACGCTGATCCGCTCTTATGCCGCGCAGGATAATAAAACCGGCCTTAACAACCGCCTTTTCTTTGACAATCAACTCGCCACGCTGCTCGACGACCCGGAAAAAGTGGGCACGCACGGGGTGGTGATGATGATTCGCCTGCCCGATTTCGATCTGCTGCGCGACACATGGGGGCAGCGGGCGGCGGAAGAAAATCTCTTTACGCTGATCAACCTGCTCTCCACCTTTATAATGCGCTATCCGGGGGCGCTGCTGGCCCGCTACCACCGCAGCGACTTTGCCGTATTGCTGCCGCATCGCACGCTGAAGGAATCAGAAAGCATTGCCAGCCAGCTACTTAAGGCCGTCGACGCGCTGCCGCAGAGCAAAATGCTCGACAGAGACGATATGGTCCATATGGGGATTTGCGCCTGGCGCGGCGGACAGTCGACAGAGCAGGTGATGGAGCATGCGGAAGCGGCCACCCGCAACGCGGTATTGCAAGGGGCGAACGGATGGGCGGTCTATGATGATTCGCTGCCTGAAAAGGGGCGTGGAAACGTGCGCTGGCGTACTTTGATTGAGCAAATGCTGAGTCGCGGCGGGCCGCGTATTTATCAAAAACCGGCGGTCATGAAGAACGGTTTTGTCCACCACCGGGAATTGATGTGCCGTATTTTCGACGGGACGGAAGAGGTTATTTCTGCGGAATATCTGCCGATGGTTCTGCAATTTGGGCTCTCCGAAGAGTATGACCGCCAGCAAATTACACGCTTGATTCCATTTTTATCATTCTGGCCTGAAGAGAATCTGGCGTTACAGGTTACCGTTGAGTCATTAATACGCCCGCGTTTTCAGCGCTGGCTGCGTGATACATTAATGCAATGCGAAAAATCGCAACGCAAACGCATTATTTTTGAACTTGCTGAGGCGGATGTGGGTCAACACATCAGCCGGTTGCGTCCGGTGGTCCGTTTGATCAACGCGCTCGGTGCCCGTGTCGCGGTAACGCAGGCGGGTTTAACGCTGGTCAGTACCAGCTGGATCAAGGAGCTGGATGTGGAGCTATTAAAGCTACATCCGGGGCTGGTAAGGAATATTGAGAAGCGCACGGAAAACCAGCTGCTGGTTCAGAGTCTGGTTGAAGCGTGTAAGGGAACAAGAACACAGGTATTTGCCGCAGGCGTGCGCTCCAGAGGCGAATGGCAGATGTTAACAGAGCGCGGAGTGACGGGCGGTCAGGGCGATTTTTTTGCCGCCTCTCAGCCGCTTGACACCAACGTGAAAAAATATTTGCAAAGATACTCTGTTTGACCTGCCGTTTACGTTGTTTTCACGTAGAATATCGCGCCTGTAGCTTTGAGTATGTCGAGCAAAAAGCCAGTGAACGACCTTTAATGGGTTACAAATATCAGTGAGGAACACGACTGTTTACTCAGCCCTGAGGGAGTCAGGGGATGAATTTGTAACAACAGGAAACGTACTGCACAAATTTTCACCGTTGCAGATGATTTTTGCGCCTTGTCGCTGCTGCGTGTGGTTGGTAAAGTAAGCGGATTTTGTTTTCCGCCCCAGCTTTCAGGATTATCCCTTAGTATGTTGAAAAAATTTCGTGGCATGTTTTCCAATGACCTGTCCATTGACCTGGGTACCGCGAATACCCTTATTTATGTAAAAGGACAAGGCATCGTATTGAATGAGCCTTCTGTTGTGGCCATTCGTCAGGATCGTGCAGGCTCGCCGAAAAGCGTGGCCGCAGTGGGTCATGACGCGAAGCAGATGCTGGGTCGTACCCCTGGCAACATCGCCGCTATTCGCCCAATGAAAGACGGCGTTATCGCTGATTTCTTCGTGACTGAAAAAATGCTTCAGCACTTCATCAAGCAGGTTCACAGCAACAGCTTCATGCGCCCAAGCCCGCGTGTTCTGGTGTGTGTGCCGGTTGGCGCAACCCAGGTAGAACGTCGCGCAATCCGTGAATCTGCCCAGGGTGCAGGCGCACGTGAAGTGTTCCTGATTGAAGAGCCAATGGCTGCGGCAATCGGTGCGGGTCTGCCTGTTTCTGAAGCCACCGGTTCTATGGTGGTGGATATCGGTGGTGGTACCACTGAAGTGGCCGTTATCTCACTGAACGGCGTGGTGTACTCCTCCTCCGTACGTATCGGTGGTGACCGCTTCGATGAAGCCATCATCAATTACGTGCGCCGTAACTACGGCTCTCTGATCGGTGAAGCCACCGCAGAGCGTATCAAACACGAAATCGGTTCTGCGTATCCGGGCGATGAAGTGCGTGAGATCGAAGTGCGTGGCCGTAACCTGGCGGAAGGTGTTCCACGCGGCTTTACCCTGAACTCCAACGAAATTCTGGAAGCACTGCAGGAACCACTGACGGGCATCGTGAGCGCGGTAATGGTTGCGCTGGAACAGTGCCCACCAGAGCTGGCGTCCGACATCTCCGAGCGCGGTATGGTTCTGACCGGTGGTGGTGCGCTGCTGCGTAACCTCGACCGCCTGTTGATGGAAGAGACAGGTATTCCTGTCGTAGTTGCAGAAGATCCACTGACTTGCGTCGCCCGCGGTGGTGGCAAGGCGCTGGAAATGATCGACATGCACGGCGGCGACTTGTTCAGCGAAGAGTAGTCATGGTGAAAGGGTAGCGAATCGCTACCCTTTCTCTCTGACACGAGAATACGCATAGCCTATGAAGCCAATTTTTAGCCGTGGCCCATCGCTACAGTTTCGCCTCATTCTGGCGGTTCTGGTTGCGCTTGGCGTCATTATTGCCGATAGCCGCCTCGGTACGTTCAGCCAGATCCGAACGTACATGGATACCGCCGTCAGTCCTTTCTACTTTATATCAAATGGTCCCCGTGAACTGCTCGACTCCGTTTCTCAAACGCTGTCTTCACGAGACCAGCTCGAACTTGAAAACCGGGCATTACGCCAGGAACTGCTGCTGAAAAACAGCGAACTGCTGATGCTGGGGCAATACAAGCAGGAAAACGCGCGTCTGCGTGAACTGCTCGGCTCGCCGCTGCGTCAGGACGAGCAGAAGATGGTTACCCAGGTGATCTCCACCGTGAACGACCCTTACAGCGATCAGGTTGTGATCGACAAAGGGAGCGTGAACGGGGTGTATGAAGGTCAGCCCGTCATCAGTGATAAGGGCGTAGTAGGCCAGGTCGTTGCCGTCGCCAAACTGACCAGCCGTGTGCTGCTGATTTGCGACGCCACCCACGCGCTGCCGATCCAGGTTCTGCGTAACGATATCCGCGTGATTGCGGCCGGTAACGGCTGCACGGACGATCTGCAGCTGGAACATCTGCCTGCTAACACGGACATCCGTGTCGGCGACGTGCTGGTGACGTCCGGTCTCGGTGGACGCTTCCCTGAAGGTTACCCGGTTGCGGTGGTCTCTTCGGTTAAGCTGGATACGCAGCGTGCATACACCGTGATTCAGGCCCGTCCAACCGCCGGTTTACAGCGTCTGCGCTACCTGCTGCTGCTCTGGGGTGCCGATCGTAACGGTGCTAACCCGATGACGCCTGAAGAGGTGCATCGCGTGGCGAACGAACGCCTGATGCAGATGATGCCGCAGGTTCTTCCGCCAGCGGACTCTATGGGGCCGCCTGCGCCCGTGCCTGCGCCGGCAACCGGGTTAACGCAGCCGCAGCCTGATGCGCCGCCACCGCCTAAACTCTCTTCGGGAGGGCAGTAGTGGCAAGCTATCGTAGCCAGGGACGCTGGGTCATCTGGCTCTCGTTCCTCATTGCACTGTTGCTGCAGATTATGCCCTGGCCGGATAACATTCTCGTTTTCCGGCCAAACTGGGTCTTGCTCATTTTACTTTACTGGATCCTTGCCCTGCCGCATCGCGTAAATGTCGGCACGGGTTTTGTGATGGGTGCCATACTGGATCTCATTAGTGGCTCTACGCTGGGCGTGCGCGCCCTGTCCATGAGCATTATTGCGTACCTCGTCGCACTGAAATTCCAGCTCTTCCGTAACCTCGCGCTCTGGCAACAGGCCCTGGTCGTGATGCTGTTGTCGCTTGCTGCGGATATCGTTGTTTTCTGGGCAGAGTTTTTAGTGATCAACGTCTCTTTCCGACCGGAAGTGTTCTGGAGTAGTGTAGTAAACGGTGTGCTCTGGCCGTGGCTATTCCTGCTGATGCGTAAGGTTCGCCAGCAGTTTGCTGTGCAATAAAAGGTTTCTATGACGTCTCTGTATCTTGCTTCCGGCTCTCCGCGCCGTCAGGAACTCCTGACGCAGTTAGGGGTCTCTTTTGAACGCATCGTGACCGGCATTGAAGAAAAACGTGCTGAGGGCGAAAGTGCTCAGCAGTACGTGTCTCGCCTGGCACGCGAGAAAGCGCAGGCGGGCGTGGCCTGTGTGCCGCGCGATCTGCCCGTGCTGGGAGCAGATACCATCGTTATCCTTAACGGTGAAGTCCTCGAGAAACCGCATGACGCCGGCCATGCGGCGCGCATGCTGCGCAAGATGTCCGGGCAAACGCACCAGGTGATGACGGCCGTCGCGCTGGCGGACAGCCAGCACGTGCTGGATTGCCTGGTGGTTACGGATGTCACGTTCAGAGTGATTACCGACGACGAGATCGCCGCTTATATTGCCAGCGGTGAACCGATGGATAAAGCAGGTGCATACGGTATTCAAGGGTTGGGTGGCTGTTTTGTCAGGAAGATTAATGGCAGCTATCACGCCGTAGTCGGCTTACCGCTGGTGGAAACGTATGAGTTGCTGAGCAATTTTAACTCACTGCGTGAGGGAAGGGATAATTATGACGGCTGAATTGTTGGTAAACGTAACGCCATCGGAAACCCGTGTGGCCTATATTGACGGTGGCATTCTTCAGGAAATTCATATTGAGCGTGAAGCGCGGCGCGGAATAGTAGGCAATATCTACAAAGGTCGTGTCAGTCGTGTACTGCCGGGTATGCAGGCGGCTTTTGTAGATATTGGACTGGATAAGGCGGCATTTTTACATGCCTCCGACATCATGCCGCACACCGAGTGCGTCGCGGGCGAAGAGCAAAAGCAGTTTGCCGTGCGCGACATTTCCGAGCTGGTGCGTCAGGGCCAGGACTTAATGGTGCAGGTGGTGAAAGATCCCCTTGGCACCAAAGGTGCCCGTCTGACCACCGACATTACCTTACCTTCCCGCTATCTGGTCTTTATGCCCGGCGCGTCACACGTGGGCGTTTCGCAGCGTATTGAGAGCGAAAGCGAGCGCGAGCGGCTGAAGAAAGTGGTCAGCGCCTACTGCGATGAACAGGGCGGGTTTATTATCCGTACCGCTGCAGAAGGGATCAGCGAAGAAGACCTGGCGTCGGATGCGGCTTACCTGAAGCGCGTCTGGACCAAAGTGATGGAGCGTAAAAAACGCAACCAGACTCGCTACCAGCTATACGGTGAGCTGGCGCTTGCGCAGCGCGTGCTGCGTGATTTTGCCGACGCGCAGCTCGACCGCATCCGCGTGGACTCTCGCCTGACGTATGAAGCGCTGCTGGAGTTTACCGCTGAATACATCCCGGAAATGCCGGGCCTGCTGGAGCATTACACCGGGCGTCAGCCGATCTTCGATCTCTATGATGTCGAAAACGAGATCCAGCGAGCGCTAGAACGCAAGGTCGAACTGAAGTCCGGCGGCTATCTGATCATCGATCAGACTGAAGCGATGACCACCGTCGATATCAACACCGGCGCGTTTGTCGGTCATCGCAATCTGGACGACACCATCTTCAACACCAACATCGAAGCCACGCAGGCGATTGCGCGTCAGCTTCGTTTGCGCAACCTCGGCGGCATTATCATCATCGACTTTATCGATATGAGTAATGAAGACCATCGTCGTCGCGTGCTGCACTCGCTGGAGCAGGCGCTGAGTAAGGACCGCGTGAAAACCAGCATCAATGGCTTCTCGCAGCTCGGCCTGGTGGAAATGACCCGGAAACGGACCCGCGAAAGCGTGGAACATGTCCTGTGTAATGAGTGTCCAACCTGCCATGGACGCGGAACGGTAAAGACGGTGGAGACGGTCTGCTACGAGATCATGCGTGAAATTGTCCGTGTCCATCATGCCTACGACTCAGACCGTTTTCTGGTCTATGCTTCCCCTGCGGTGGCTGAAGCCCTGAAAGGCGAAGAGTCGCACGCGCTGGCGGAAGTGGAAATCTTTGTCGGCAAACAGGTAAAAGTACAAATTGAACCGCTCTATAACCAGGAGCAGTTTGACGTCGTAATGATGTAAAACGCAGTACGCTGCGTGACGAAAGCTGACAAGGAGAGATGCGTGAGGCGATTGCCGGGGATTTTAGTGCTTACAGGGGCAACGCTGGTCGTGATTGTCGCGTTGCTCGTGAGCGGGCTACGCCTCGTTTTACCGCATCTGGACAGCTGGCGTCCGCAGCTGCTGGCGAAAATCGAATCCACCACCGGCGTACCGGTCGACGTAAGCCAGGTTAGCGCCAGCTGGCAGAATTTTGGCCCGACGCTGGATGTCCGTGACATCAACGCCAGCCTGAAAGATGGCGGTCATCTCAAAATCAAACGCGTAACCCTGGCGCTGGACGTCTGGCAAAGCCTGCTGCATCTGCGCTGGCAGTTTCGCGATCTCACCTTTTATCAACTCCAGTTTCTGACCAATACGCCGCTGACTGGCGGTGATAACAATCAGGGCCTGGAAGCCAACCGCTTCAGCGATCTCTTCCTCCGCCAGTTCGATCATTTCGATCTGCGCGACAGCGAAGTGAGCTTTATTACCCTTTCTGGCCAGCGCGCCGAACTGGCGATCCCGCAGCTGACCTGGCTTAACGGCAAGGATCGACACCGCGCCGAAGGGCAGGTCAATCTTTCCAGCCTGAACGGCCAGCACGGCGTCATGCAGGTGCGTATGGACTTGCGTGACGATGACGGCCTGTTAAACAACGGCAAAGTCTGGCTGCAGGCCGACGATGTGGATGTAAAGCCCTGGCTCGGCGACTGGCTGCAGCAAAACATGCAGCTGGAAACCGCCCGTTTCAGCCTTGAGGGCTGGATGGCCCTGACGAAAGGGAAATTTGCCAGCGGCGATATCTGGCTGAAGCAAGGGGGCGCGAGCTGGAAGGGTGAAAGACAGCAGCATCAGCTTTCCGTCGATAACCTCACCGCGCACGTGACGCAGGAAAAAGAGGGCTGGCAGTTCGCCATCCCGGATACGCGCATCACGATGGACGGCAAGCCGTGGCCGCGCGGTGCGTTGACGCTGGCCTGGATGCCGGAGCAGGACGTGGGCGGCGCGGCGAGTAAACGCAGCGATGAGCTGCGCATCCGCGCCAGTAATCTGGATTTGGCGGCCATTGAAGGCCTGCGCTCCATGGCGGCAAAGCTCTCTCCCGACCTGGGCGAGATCTGGCTGGCAACGCAGCCGAGCGGAAAAATTGATTCTCTGGCGCTGGATATCCCGCTTCAGGCGACGGAAAAAACCCGTTTCCAGGCAACATGGAAAGATCTTGCCTGGAAGCAGTGGAAGATGCTGCCGGGCGCGGAGCATTTCAGCGGCAAGCTGGAAGGCAGCGTGGAGAACGGCAGGCTCACGGCCGATATGCACAACGCAAAAATGCCTTACGAGACGGTCTTCCGCGCGCCGCTGGAAATTGAGCAGGGCAGCGCGGTGCTTAACTGGCTCCGTAACGATAAGGGCTTCCAGCTTGATGGTCGCCATATCGACGTCAAAGCCAAAGCGGTACACGCGCGGGGTGACTTCCGCTATTTACAGCCGCAGGGTGACGAACCGTGGCTGGGCATTCTGGCCGGGATCAGTACCGATGACGGTTCTCAGGCCTGGCGCTATTTCCCGGAAAATCTGATGGGTAAAGCGCTGGTCGACTATCTGAGCGGCGCAATTCAGGGCGGTCAGGCGGAAAACGCCACGCTGGTCTACGGCGGTAACCCGCATCTTTTCCCGTACAAACATAATGAGGGGCAGTTCCAGGTGCTGGTGCCGCTGCACGACGCCACCTTCGCGTTCCAGCCGGGCTGGCCCGCGCTGAAAAACCTGGATATCGAGCTTAACTTCCTCAACGACGGATTATGGATGAAGGCGGACAGCGTTGCGCTGGGAGGCGTAACGGCCAGCAACCTGACGGCCAACATCCCGGACTACTCAAAAGAGAAGCTGCTGATTGATGCCGACATCAACGGCCCGGGGAAAGCGGTGGGGCCGTACTTTGAGGAGACGCCACTCAAAGAGTCGCTGGCGGCGACCCTTCAGCAGCTCCAGCTCGATGGCGATGTGAATGCTCGCTTACATCTGGATATCCCGCTGGACGGTGAAATGACCACCGCCAAAGGTGACGTCCGTCTGAAGAACAACAGCCTGTACATTAAACCGCTTGATAGCACCCTGAAAGACCTCAGCGGACAGTTCAGCTTTGTGAACGGTAATTTGAAAAGCGAGCCGCTGACCGCCAGCTGGTTTAATCAGCCGGTGAATATCGACTTCTCAACAGCCGAGGGGCAAAAGGCTTATCAGGTGGCCGTTAATCTGGACGGCAACTGGCAGCCGTCGCGTATGGACGTCCTGCCGAAGCCGATTGAGGCGTCAGTAGCGGGCGCGGTCGCCTGGCAGGGCAAAGTGGCAATCGACCTGCCTTATCACGCGGGTGCACACTATAAGGTCGACATTACGGGTGACCTGAAGAATCTTCAAAGCCAGCTGCCTGCGCCGCTGGATAAACAGGCCGGACAGCCGCTGCCGGTGAAGCTTAACGTGGATGGCAATCTGGACAGCTTCGCGCTGACCGGAAGTGCGGGCGGAACAAACCACTTTAACAGCCGCTGGCTGCTTAACCGCAAGCTTACCCTCGACAGAGCCATCTGGACGACGGACAGCAAAACCACGCCGCCGTTGCCTGAGCATGCGGGCGTTGAGCTGAATCTCCCGCCGATGGACGGTGCGGAGTGGCTGGCGCTGATCCAGAAAGGCGTTGGGCAAAACGTTGATGAGGCCGCCCAGTTCCCGCAGACCATTACCGTACGCACGCCGTCGCTGATGCTGGGCGGACAGCAGTGGAACAATCTGAGCATTGTCTCCCAGCCAACCGCTAACGGCTCAAAAGTGGAGGCGCAGGGCCGGGAAATCAACGGCACGCTGACCATGCGCAATAACGCGCCGTGGCAGGCAGCGATCCGCTATCTCTACTACAATCCGGCTGCCGCGAGTAAAGATAAACCGGCGAATACATCGCCGCTGAGTAATACTACCCGCGTCGATTTTAGCGGCTGGCCCGATCTGCAGCTGCGCTGCGCGGAGTGCTGGCTGTGGGGGCAAAAATATGGCCGTATCGACGGTGATTTTGCCATCCAGGGGAATACGCTCAAGCTCTCCGGCGGATTGATCGACACCGGCTTTGGCCGCATGACAGCGGGTGGAGAGTGGGTGAATAACCCGGGCGAGCAGCGCACGTCCCTGAAGGGCGACATTAAAGGCAACAAGCTGGATGCGGCAGCCAACTTCTTTGGCATCAGCACGCCGCTGCGCGGCTCCTCGTTTAACGTTAATTACGATCTTCACTGGCGTGCCGCGCCGTGGACACCGGACGAAGCGTCACTGAACGGTATTCTGAAAACACACTTTGGCAAAGGTGAAATCGCCGATGTGAGCACGGGGCGTGCCGGGCAGATCCTGCGCCTGCTGAGTTTTGATGCGCTGCTGCGCAAGCTGCGCTTCGATTTCAGCGACACCTTCAGCGAAGGTTTCTATTACGATTCCATCCGCAGTACGGCGTGGATCAAGGACGGCGTTCTGCACACGGACGACACGCTGGTGGATGGGCTGGAAGCGGACATCGCCATGAAAGGCTCGGTCAACCTCGTGCGTCGCGAGCTGGATATGGAAGCCGTGGTGGCGCCGGAAATTTCCGCCAGCGTGGGCGTGGCGGCGGCCTTTGTGGTTAACCCGATTGTCGGTGCGGCGGTGTTTGCCGCCAGTAAAGTGCTGGGGCCGCTGTGGAGCAAGGTCTCCATTCTGCGCTACCGCATTACCGGTCCGGTGGATAAACCGCAGATTAACGAGGTGCTGCGCCAGCCGCGCAAAGATGCACAGCAATGATTTGACGTGGGCTGGTAATTGCCTCACTCTCAATAAATACGATCTTTATACCGCCACGGGCGGCAACGAACGAGTAGCAATACGATGAGTCTGAACCTGGTAAGTGAACATTTGCTCGCAGCGAACGGCCTGAGCCATCAGGACCTGTTCTCCATTCTTGGTCAACTGACCGAACGCCGTCTCGACTACGGCGATCTCTATTTCCAGTCGAGCTATCACGAATCCTGGGTTTTAGAAGACAGCATCATCAAAGATGGCTCATATAACATTGACCAGGGCGTCGGCGTGCGCGCCATCAGCGGCGAAAAAACCGGTTTTGCCTATGCCGACCAGATTAGCCTGGCCGCGCTTGAGCAGAGCGCTCAGGCCGCGCGTACCATTGTGCGCGATGCCGGCGACGGTCGCGTGAAAACCCTGGGTGAAGTGCAGCACTCCGCGCTTTATACCAGCATCGACCCGCTGCAGAGCATGAGCCGCGAAGAGAAGCTGGACATCCTGCGCCGCGTGGACAAAGTGGCGCGCGCCGCCGACAAACGTGTTCAGGAAGTCTCCGCCAGCCTGAGCGGTGTGTATGAACTGATTCTGGTGGCGGCAACGGACGGTACGCTGGCGGCCGATGTGCGTCCGCTGGTGCGTCTCTCCATCAGCGTGCAGGTCGATGACAACGGCAAACGCGAGCGCGGCTCAAGCGGCGGCGGCGGTCGTTTCGGCTATGACTGGTTCCTGGGTGATGTTGACGGCGAAGCGCGTGCTGACGCGTGGGCTAAAGAAGCCGTGCGCATGGCGCTGGTGAATCTTAATGCTGTTGCGGCGCCGGCCGGGACATTCCCGGTGGTGCTGGGCGCAGGCTGGCCGGGCGTGCTGCTGCACGAAGCGGTGGGCCACGGTCTGGAAGGCGATTTTAACCGTCGCGGGACGTCCGTGTTCAGCGGCCAGATCGGACAGCTCGTCTCCTCTGAGCTTTGCACCGTAGTGGATGATGGCACCATGCTTGACCGCCGCGGCTCGATTTCTATCGACGATGAAGGTACGCCAGGCCAGTACAACGTGCTGATCGAAAACGGCGTGCTGAAAGGCTACATGCAGGACAAACTCAACGCGCGCCTGATGGGCGTAGCGCCAACGGGTAACGGCCGCCGTGAATCTTACGCGCACCTGCCGATGCCGCGCATGACCAACACTTATATGCTGCCGGGCAAATCCACGCCGCAGGAGATTATCGAATCCGTGGATTACGGTATCTTTGCGCCAAACTTTGGCGGCGGCCAGGTGGATATCACCTCCGGTAAGTTTGTCTTCTCGACTTCAGAAGCGTACCTGATTGAGAAGGGCAAAGTGACTAAAGCGGTGAAGGGCGCGACGCTGATTGGCTCCGGCATTGAAGCGATGCAGCAGATTTCCATGGTCGGTAACGATCTGAAGCTGGATAACGGCGTGGGTGTTTGCGGTAAAGAAGGCCAGAGCCTGCCGGTTGGCGTGGGTCAGCCAACGCTGAAAGTGGATAATCTGACGGTGGGCGGCACGGCCTGACCTGAGCAAACATAAAAAATGGCGCTACAGATGTAGCGCCATTTTTTTAACGTAAGTTACCCAGCGGGATCTCCGGATCCGGCTCGTGAGTAATGCGGTTACGCAAGTCACGTCGAATGATTTCGATCGACCAGAACCAGACCAGATGACCCACGATCTCTGACACGTGTTCATACCAGGGCAGATCAAACAGCGGTGGCGTCAGCCCCATCAGCGGGAAGGAGAGCATGTGAACAAAAAGCTGTGCCAATGCACCCGCCAGCAAACCCTGCCAGAGTTTAATTTTCGGGAAGACTTCAGCAACGACACAATACCCAACCGCGAAGACGATTGAGAAAATAATATGCGTTACGCCGACCCAGTTAAATATATGTCCGGCAAAGGTATAAACTGCTGCGTTAGGATCAACTACGCCCAGCCAGTCGCGTAAAAAAACATAGGGTGGATTTAAAAAATTGCGGGAGCAATCTATCTGGCCTGCGGCTCTTATTAATTGCTCAGGGCCGCATGCGCCGGTAAATAAATCGGTGGGACTGCGTGGCGGGAGTGGTACCTCGGCTCCCCATTTGACAAACGCGGAGACAATTCCTGCAATTAAGCCAATGAACGCGGCGAGTCCGTAGCGCCTGCGTGACGGCGGTGTTTGTTCAAATAGATTCATTTCGTTTCCTTGTTTAACGTCATCCTGCGGAATACATTTTATTATTCAAATCAGCAACAAAATAATAACAGTCTGAATGCCAGACTTTTTATAAGGTAAAGGGCAGGCGGCGGCAGTGTCAATTCGCTATTCCTGATAGAAGCTAAAGAATATTCCTGGATGAAGGCCGGCTTCATCCTGAAATATTAATGGCGCGGATATTTCAGAAATTAATTTCTTATTCCTTTCTTCTACCGCGCATACCCTGAAACAGCTCTGCTACGTCGACAAAATAGTCCGTCAGATAGTTAATACAAACCTGCACCTTCAGCGGCAGCTTGTCCTTCTCGGTATACAGGGCGTAGACCGGGCGTGGATCGGACTGATAGCGCGGGAAGAGGATCTCCAGCACGCCGCTGTTGATCTCATTGATCACCCACATCAGCGGCACGTAGGCGATCCCGGCGCCGGCCACCAGCCAGCGCGAAATGGTCATCGGATCGTTGGTGACGAACCGGCCTTCCGGCAGCAGCCTGGTGGAGATCCCTTCCGGAGCAATCAGCTCAAATTCATTATCGGGGCGGACGCTGTACTCCAGCCAGGAGTGGTTAGCGAGATCGGCAGGTTTCTCCGGCACACCGTACTGCGCCAGATAGCTCTTCGAGGCACAGACCACCATCGGCATGCTCCCGAGGCGACGCGAGAACAGGCTGGAGTCCTGCAACGCGCCAACGCGGATCACCACGTCTAATCCATCGGCGATCAGGTCTGGGGCAGGGATGCCCGTCACCAGATTGACGGTAAGCCCAGGGTACTCTTTCAGCATGTCCGCCGTCATGGCAGCGAGAACATTTTGTGCCATAGTTGAAGAACACCCTATACGCAGCGTGCCGATGGGCGTGTTGTTAAAGGCATAGAGTTGTTCGTGAACATCCTGCACTTCATGCAGCATGCGGCGACAGCCCTGATAGTAAATTTTACCGGCTTCCGTCAACCCGATGCTGCGGGTGCTGCGGTTGAGCAGCTTAACCTGAAGCTCATCTTCCAGTTTGGACACCGTCTGGCTGATGGATGAGACGCTCATCTGAAGCTGGCGCGCAGCGGCGGTAAATGAGCCGAGTTCAACCACTTTGGCGAAGACGGACATGCGTTTTAAACGTTCCATTGTTCACTCTGGCTTAAAAGTGATTTAGATCACATATGATAGATAACAGCATAACAGTTACGTTAATATATTATTAATTACATAACGGCTGCGCCATTCTCGCCCTGCGTTTCTAGCTCTCCTGCGATGGCGTGCGCTAAAAAATTCTGAAGCCTGCACTCTCTCTTATCAAGGTCAACATGAGTCTGTTTCCCGTTATCGTGGTGTTCGGTCTGTCGTTCCCACCGATATTTTTCGAGCTTCTTTTATCACTGGCGATCTTCTGGCTGGTGCGCAAGGTGCTGGTCCCGACTGGGATCTACGATTTCGTCTGGCACCCTGCATTGTTCAATACCGCGCTGTATTGCTGCCTGTTTTACCTGATATCGCGCATGTTTGTCTGAGGTTGATGTGAAAACGCTAACAAGAAAAATCTCCCGCACCGCCATTACCATGGCGCTGGTTATCCTCGCGTTCATCGCTATTTTTCGCGCCTGGGTTTATTACACCGAATCACCGTGGACGCGTGACGCGCGCTTTAGCGCCGATGTGGTGGCAATTGCCCCCGACGTGGCCGGCCTTATCACGGCGGTTAACGTTCACGATAACCAGCTGGTGAAGAAAGATCAGGTCCTGTTCACCATCGACCAGCCTCGTTACCAGAAGGCGCTGGAGGAAGCAGAAGCAGACGTGGCCTATTACCAGGCGCTGGCCGCAGAGAAACGCCGTGAGGCAGGCCGTCGTAACCAGCTTGGCGTTCAGGCCATGTCCCGCGAAGAGATTGACCAGTCCAACAACGTGCTGCAAACCGTGCTGCACCAGTTAGCGAAAGCGCAGGCAACGCGCGATCTGGCGAAGCTCGACCTGGAGCGTACCGTGATCCGCGCGCCGGCCGATGGCTGGGTGACCAACCTGAACGTCTATGCCGGAGAGTTTATCACCCGTGGCTCAACCGCCGTGGCGCTGGTTAAACAGAACTCCTTCTACGTGCTCGCCTATATGGAAGAGACCAAGCTGGAGGGCGTTCGTCCGGGATATCGCGCAGAAGTCACGCCGCTTGGCAGCAACCGCGTCTTTAAAGGTACCGTCGACAGCGTCGCCGCAGGGGTAACCAACTCCAGCAGCTCTAACGATGCCAAAGGGATGGCGACGGTGGATTCTAACCTGGAGTGGGTGCGTCTGGCGCAGCGCGTGCCGGTACGTATTCATCTGGATGAGCAGCAGGGCAACCTGTGGCCAGCGGGTACCACGGCGACGGTGGTGATCACCGGAGAAAAAGATCGGGATGCCAGCCAGGACTCCCTCTTCCGTAAAATTGCCCATCGCCTGCGCGAGTTTGGTTAATCGCCATGGGTATCTTTTCCATCGCCAGCCAGCACATTCGCTTCGCCGTGAAGCTGGCGTGCGCCATCGTTCTGGCGCTGTTCGTTGGCTTCCACTTCCAGCTTGAAACCCCTCGCTGGGCGGTGCTGACCGCCGCGATTGTCGCGGCGGGCCCTGCCTTCGCCGCGGGTGGAGAACCCTACTCTGGTGCGATCCGCTATCGCGGGATGCTACGTATCATCGGGACGTTTATCGGCTGTTTCGCGGCGCTGACCATTATTATTCTGATGATCCGCACGCCGCTGCTGATGCTAATGGTCTGCTGCATCTGGGCGGGCTTCTGCACCTGGATCTCGTCTCTGGTAAAAGTCGAGAACTCCTACGCCTGGGGGCTGGCAGGCTATACCGCGCTGATCATTGTCATCACCATCCAAAGCGAACCGCTGCTCGCGCCGCAGTTTGCCGTAGAGCGCTGCAGCGAGATTGTGATTGGTATTGTCTGCGCGATTGTGGCTGACCTGCTTTTCTCCCCGCGCTCGATCAAGCAAGAGGTGGATCGCGAGCTGGACGCGCTGATCGTTGCCCAGTACCAGCTGATGCAGCTGTGCATTAAACACGGCGACAGCGAAGAGGTGGATAAAGCCTGGAGCGGGCTGGTTCGTCGTACGCAGGCGCTGGAAGGGATGCGCAGCAACCTCAATATGGAGTCGTCTCGCTGGGCGCGGGCGAATCGTCGCCTTAAAGCCCTGAATACCGTCTCCTTAACGCTGATTACCCAGGCGTGCGAAACCTATCTTATCCAGAACACCCGCCCGGAAGTGGTCACCGATACGTTCCGTGAGCTGTTTGCCGAGCCGGTGGAAACCGTACAGGACGTGCATAAGCAGCTTAAGCGCATGCGCCGGGTGATTGCCTGGACCGGGGAGCGCGAGACGCCGGTGACGATCTACACCTGGGTTGGGGCCGCAACGCGCTATCTGCTGCTTAAGCGCGGCGTGATCGGTAACACCAAAATCAGCGCGGCGGAAGAAGAGGTGCTCCAGGGCGAAGTGGTGATCAAGGCGGAATCTGCCGAGCGCCATCACGCGATGGTCAACTTCTGGCGTACCACGCTTGCCTGTATGCTCGGCACGCTGTTCTGGCTGTGGACGGGCTGGACGTCCGGCAGCGGCGCGATGGTGATGATTGCCGTCGTGACCGCACTGGCGATGCGTCTGCCTAACCCGCGCATGGTCGCCATTGATTTCCTCTACGGCACCATCGCCGCGCTGCCGATAGGCGCGCTCTATTTCCTGGTCATCATCCCGTCGACGCAGCAGAGCATGCTGCTGCTCTGTATTAGCCTGGCGGTGATGGCGTTCTTTATCGGCATTGAAGTGCAAAAGCGCCGCCTGGGATCGCTGGGGGCGCTGGCGAGTACGATTAACATCATCGTGCTGGATAACCCGATGACCTTCCACTTCAGCCAGTTCCTCGACAGCGCGCTGGGTCAGCTGGTGGGCTGCTTCCTTGCGATGATGGTGATTCTGCTGGTTCGGGATAACTCGCAGGCGCGGACAGGGCGCGTATTGCTGAACCAGTTTGTATCGGCTGCCGTGTCGTCGATGACTACCAATACCGCGCGTCGTAAAGAGAACCACCTGCCCGCGCTCTACCAGCAGCTGTTTTTACTGCTGAACAAATTCCCGGGCGACATAGCGAAGTTCCGCCTGGCGTTAACCATGATCATCGCGCACCAGCGTCTGCGCAACGCGCCGGTGCCGATCAACGACGATCTCTCGGCATTCCACCGTCAGCTGCGTCGTACCGCCGACCATGTGCTTTCCGCCAGCAGTGACGACAAACGCCGTCGTTACTTTACCCAACTGCTTGAAGAACTGGATATTTATCAGGAAAAGCTCAAGCACTGGCAAGCGCCGCCACAGGTGACCGAGCCGGTAGGGCGGCTGGTGTTTATGCTGCATCGCTACCAGAATGCCCTCACGGATAACTGACTGAAGTAAAAAAACCGACGCCAAAAGCGCCGGTTTTTTTGTGGCTATACTTATTCCAGCACGTACTTACATTCAGGAAGGGAGGACACATGACGACTCAGGCGCTTCAGGACAACACCCTTTTTCAGACCGGCTATCTGGTCGACGGCATCTGGAAAACGCTGGACACAACGTTTGATGTGCTGAACCCCGCGACCGGTGAGGTCATCGCTAAAGTTGCGAAAGCGGGTAAAGCGCAAACCGAAGAAGCGATCGCAGCGGCCACCAAAGCCTTCCCGGCATGGCGTGCCAAAACCGCGAAAGAGCGTTCGGCGATTCTGTACCGCTGGTACGAACTGATTATTGAAAATAAAAGCTGGCTCGGGCGGTTAATGACCACCGAGCAGGGCAAGCCCCTGAAAGAGGCGGAAGGAGAAGTGGAGTATGCCGCCAGCTTTATCCAGTGGTTTGCCGAAGAGGCCAAGCGCGCGAACGGTGAAATTATTCCGCCAATCAAGCCCGGCTCGCGCATTCTGGCGACCCGTGAGCCCATCGGCGTCGTCGCGGCCATCACGCCGTGGAACTTCCCGATGGCGATGCTCACCCGCAAGCTGGGCCCGGCGCTGGCAGCCGGGTGTACCGGTGTCATCAAACCGGCCAATAACACGCCGCTCAGCGCCTTTGCGCTGCTGACGCTGGCAAAACAGGCGGGCGTGCCCGACGGTGTGCTCAACGCGGTGGCCGGAAATACCCATGAAATCAGCGATGCGATCATGGCCAGCCACGACGTGCGTAAAATCTCCTTTACCGGTTCGACCTCCGTCGGCAAAACGCTGGTGCGCAACGCCGCAGAAACCATGAAAAAAGTCTCGATGGAGCTGGGGGGAAATGCTCCGTATATCGTCTTTGAGGATGCCGACATCGAGGCTGCGGTAAAAGGCGCGATCGCCAATAAATTCCGCAATGCCGGGCAAGTCTGCGTCAGCGTGAACCGCTTCTACATTCAGGAAACCGTCTACGACAAGTTTGTGAATAAGCTCGCAGATGCGGTTAATGCCCTTAAGGTGGGGAATGGCCTTGAGGACGGCGTCGTCGTCGGGCCGCTGATTGAATCCGCCGCGGTCGACAAGGTCCGTGAGCATGTTGAAGATGCTGTCACACGAGGGGCGACCGTGCTGGCGGGCGGCAAACCCCATCCGCTGGGCGGTAATTTCTGGATGCCAACCGTGCTGGGCGACTGTCACGAAGGCATGAAGCTGGCAGAAGAAGAGACGTTTGGTCCGGTTGCGGCGTGTTTCCGCTTCACCTCGGAAGATGAAGTTATCCAGCGTGCGAATAACACGCCTTACGGGCTGGCAGCTTACTTCTACACCCAAAACCTTTCCCGGGTTTTCCGTGTTTCACAGGCCATCGAGAGCGGGATGATTGGCATTAACGAGTGCGCCGTTTCCACCGAGCTGGGGCCTTTCGGCGGCGTAAAAGAGTCCGGTCTTGGACGTGAGGGATCCGTGCTGGGGCTGGAAGAGTATCTGGAAGTTAAAACCCTGCATATCGGGGGATTATAATAGACTGGGCGGCATCTGCCGCCCGCCTGGACTGGGTGGCTGGCAATGAAAACCTATACTTTTGATTTTGACGAAATCGACAGTCAGGAAGACTTTTATCGGGAATTTATCCGGGCGTTTGATCTTGAACGGGAAAGCGTGACCAATCTGGATACGCTGTGGGACGTGGTCACCGGCAGCATGCTGCCGCTACCGCTGGAGATTGAGTTTATCCATCTGCCCGATAAGCTGCGCAGACGTTTCGGCGCGCTGATATTACTCTTCGATGAAGCGGAGGAAGAGCTTGAAGGACAGCTTCGCTTTAACGCGCGGCATTAAATGAAAAAAGCCCCTGACCACGAGGCCAGGGGCAAGTCGTATGATGAGATACGACGAGGGTTTATTTATACAGTTCAGCCGTGGCGTGCCAGTGGTCACCCTGATTCAGTTCGGTGACGCGATAGCTGCTGGCGCCTGCTTTTTCAGCTTTGGCGGCAAGTTCCTGACGAATGTCCATCGGGGAGCCGGTGACTGACGTCACGGAGACGCTGCCCATTGGCTGCAGATTTTGTGCCTGATCGGCATTCACTTGCTGTACGGCTGCGCTTGCGCCGAAAGAGAGAGCGGATGCCAGACCCAGGGTTGCGATGATCAATTTGGTTTTCATAGTCTTTACTCCTGAATAGGTTTTTTGCTCAACGGCGAGAAGGGTTGAACTGCTATTTTTATGCCTGGTGCCGTTGAGTGGAGAGTTATGTCTTCAGTGATTACTTAAACTTATTTGTACAGCTCGGCGGTGGCGTGCCAGTGGTCACCGGAACGCGCTTCGATAATGCGATAGGATGACGCACCTTTTTCTTCCGCTTTTTTGTTCAGCATCTCATGCATGTCCATTGGAGACGTGCCAACAGCGCCGACAGAAACCGTACCGATTGCCTCACGGGATTGCGCCTGGTCAGCATTAATAGCGTCAGCCGCGAAAGCACCGAAGGACAGGACAGACAGGACGCTCAGCGCCGCTACAGTAGTTTTGATTTTCATGATTCTTACCTCGTCGAATTTTTTAGTGGGGTCTTGTTTCGTGACCCTCATCACAAAATCAAGTATACACTAATAACGTAAAAAATTAATACCAGACTAATGGTTTCTCTTGTTATTACGTGTTAAACACGCTTTTTTTTATAACCTAATTGCATAATGTTGGGTGTTTTATGAGCAATTTGTGTTGCTATTTATAAGAAAATCATAGGGATAATGCTTTTTGGTTTTTTGTGCGATTTGCGGGATTGCTATTCACTGGATGAATGTTAATGAGTGGTAAAAAGCACTAATCGTCAAAGCAAGGGTAGTGAAATAAAGGGGGAAATGATGCGAGAGCAGAATGATCCCCGCAGCGGCGCTACGGGGAAAGCGCATTACAGTTCCTGTTCGAACAGAACCAGAATCGCTTCGTGGAGATCCTTCACGGAGAAACCGCTAGCCGGGGTGGTAAAGATGGTGTCATCACCGGCAATGGTGCCAAGAATACCCTCTGTTTTACCTAACGAGTCCAGCATGCGGGCAATCAGCTGCGCGGCACCCGGGCTTGTGTGGATGACCACAACGGCGTCGTTATAGTCGATATCCAGAACCAAATTCTTGAGCGGGCTGGAGGTGGTCGGCACGCCAAGTTCAGCCGGCAGGCAATAGACCATCTCCATCTTGGCGTTGCGGGTACGCACCGCGCCAAACTTGGTTAACATGCGGGAGACTTTCGACTGGTTGATGTTATCGAAGCCTTGTTCCTGCAGCGCCTGAACAATTTCTCCCTGAGAACTGAATTTCTCTTCTTTAAGTAGCGCCTTAAACGCTTTTACCAATTCTTCTTGCTTAGACGAGCTTCGCATAAGTCACCCGGAATATGACGAAAGAAACAACATTATTATGCATGTGGATGAATTTTTATGCAAATTATCTGCTCAACGGCAGGCTGAAATAATGTTATGAAAGGGAGTGATTTTATCAGATTTCGTTATCAGAAAACATGCCTGGGTCACGCCGCGCAAATAAGCTTAAAAGTAAATTAAATGTTATCAAAATGATGTTGTTTTGGTGGCGTGGCAGGGTGTATTGTAACCACCTCTTAATTCGTTGCCATCTGTCGTCAGATAGCTTTCTGGTGAGAGATAAAGTCGTGTGACCTCAAATTCTTTAGCTTCGAAAATTGTAATTAAAGACATGCTGATTTAAGGTCGCGGCAACGGATTTACAGATACTTAAGTTAACCATAATAAGGAGTTTAGGATGAAAGTCGCAGTCCTCGGCGCTGCTGGTGGTATCGGCCAGGCGCTTGCCCTACTACTGAAAACCCAACTGCCTTCAGGCTCAGAACTCTCCCTGTACGATATTGCTCCGGTAACCCCAGGCGTGGCGGTTGACCTGAGCCACATCCCGACCGCTGTAAAAATCAAAGGCTTCTCCGGTGAAGATGCGCGTCCTGCGCTGCAGGGTGCTGACGTGGTCCTGATTTCTGCAGGCGTGGCGCGTAAGCCAGGCATGGATCGTTCAGACCTGTTCAACGTCAACGCGGGCATCGTGAAAAACCTGGTGCAGCAGATCGCTGAAGTGTGCCCGAAAGCATGCATCGGTATCATCACTAACCCGGTGAACACCACCGTTGCTATCGCAGCCGAAGTGCTGAAGAAAGCGGGTGTGTACGACAAAAACAAACTGTTCGGCGTGACCACGCTGGATATCATCCGTTCCAACACCTTCGTTGCTGAGCTGAAAGGCAAACAGCCAACAGAAGTGGAAGTGCCGGTTATCGGCGGCCACTCTGGCGTGACTATTCTGCCTCTGCTGTCGCAGATCCCGGGCGTGAGCTTCACCGAGCAGGAAGTGGCTGACCTGACCAAACGAATCCAGAACGCGGGCACCGAAGTGGTGGAAGCGAAGGCGGGTGGCGGTTCTGCAACCCTGTCTATGGGCCAGGCGGCTGCACGTTTCGGTCTGTCACTGGTTCGCGCCCTGCAGGGCGAGAAAGGCGTTGTTGAATGCGCTTACGTTGAAGGCGACGGCGAACATGCCCGCTTCTTCTCTCAGCCGCTGCTGCTGGGCAAAAACGGTATTGAAGAGCGTAAGCCTATCGGTACGCTGAGCGCATTTGAGCAAAACGCGATGGAAGGCATGCTGGACACGCTGAAGAAAGATATCACTCTGGGTGAAGAGTTCGTTAACAAGTAAAACGAAGTGTCTCCCGTAGGCCGGGTAAGCGTTAGCGCCACCCGGCAAAAAAACCGAAGCCAGTAAGTGCTTCGGTTTTTTTATGGGGCTAATTTGTTGCCGGGTATTCCTGAATCGTCACGTGCAGCGTCATTTTCTTATCGTTGCGCATGATTTCCACAGGGATGATCGAGCCAGGGCGAATTTCGGCCACCTGGTCCATCGTCTCCAGGGCCGAGACTGCCGGCGTGCCGTTGACCGACACGATGACATCATTAACCTGAATCCCCGCGTTAGCCGCCGGGCCACCCGGTGCCACCTCGTTGACGACGATGCCCTGAATCTGGTCGATACCGCCGCCCTGAGTATGCATTGGCGCAATTTCGCGCCCGCCGATACCGATATAGCCGCGGATCACGCGTCCGTCGCGGATCAGCTTATCCATAATCTTGGTCGCCAGCTGGAACGGAATAGCAAAGCCGATCCCTTCCGGCGTCTCGCCGTCGTTGCTTTTATCGAACGAGAGGGTGTTGATGCCCATCAATTCGCCCAGCGAGTTGACCAGCGCGCCGCCGGAGTTGCCGTGGTTGATTGACGCATCCGTCTGCAGGAAGTTCTGCCGTCCTGACGGGTTGAGGCCGATTCGACCGGTCGCGCTGATAATTCCCTGCGTGATGGTCTGGCCCAGGTTGTACGGGTTACCGATCGCCAGCACCACATCGCCGATGTGCGGCGTACGTTTACGGTTGATCGGAATGACCGGCAATCCGCCCGTGGCGTTAATCTTCAGCACGGCCAGATCGGTCAGGCTGTCTGAACCCACAAGCAACGCCTCAAACACGCGGCCATCCTGCAGGGCGACGATGATCTGGTCGGCATCGTTGATCACGTGTTTGTTCGTAATAATGTAGCCGCGCTCGTCCATAATCACCCCGGAGCCAAGGGTGCGGATCTCAAGCTGGTTATGTGCTGAACTGTTGAGGCCGCGGTTATAAACGTTAACCACGGCAGGGGCGGCACGGCGAACGGCCTGGTTATAGGTCGCCGGCGTTTCATCCGTGCTGTCGAACTGGGGGGCAGACAGCTTGTTAAACTGACGCAAAGACGGCATCGCCAGCAGCAGCAGGCCAGCGACAATCAAACCGATGACAATGGAACGTAAGAGCTTTAAAAGCATGATGCGCGTGTCGTGAAAAAAGGAACGATTTGCAGCATAACATGAGTTATCCGGACATCACACGCAGCGGTGATGTCCGGGATCGCAAATGCTTAGCGCAACAGAATGTAGATAGACTCATTGCCGCGCATGACCTGCAGGGCAATGACCGCCGGTTTGCTCTCCAGCACCTTGCGCAGTTCGGCAATGGACTGCACGCGATTGCGGTTCACGCCAATGATGACATCTTCCTGATGCAATCCGGCCTGCGCGGCAGGGCTGCTCTTCTCGACGGTGTCCAGGCGAATGCCTTTCGTACCGTCTTTCAACTGCCCATCGCTTAGCGTTGCCCCCTGCAGCGCCGGGGCGATAAGCTCCGCGCTGGCAGAGGACGAGGTGCTTTTATCCAGCGTCACTTCGACATTCAGCGGCTTACCGTCACGGATCAGGCCCAGCTTCACTTTGGCCCCCGGTTCGGTAGTGGCGATACGCGAACGCAGTTCCGCAAAGCTGCTCAGCGGCTTGTCGTTAAGGCTGACGATCACATCACCCGATTTAATGCCTGCTTTTGCCGAACCGGAGTTTGGCAGCACTTCACTGACAAACGCACCGCGCTGCACGTTGATATTGAACGCTTTCGCGATATCCGCGCTCATCTCCATGCCTTTAATACCCAGCAGTCCACGTTTGACTTCGCCGAACTGGATTAGCTGCTGCGCCAGCGTTTTAGCCATATTGCTCGGGATCGCAAAGCCAATCCCAATGCTGCCGCCGCCCGGAGCCAGAATTGCCGTGTTAATGCCAATCAACTCGCCGTTAAGGTTGAGTAATGCCCCGCCGGAGTTGCCCCGGTTGATTGAGGCATCGGTCTGGATGAAGTTTTCCAGACCTTCCAGATTCAGGCCACTGCGTCCCAGCGCCGAGACTATGCCGGAGGTGGCGGTTTGACCTAAACCAAAGGGATTGCCCACGGCGACGGCAAAATCACCGACGCGCAGCTTGTCGGAATCCGCAATGGCAATCTGGGTCAGGTTGCTCGGGTTCTGCACCTGCAATAGCGCGATGTCGCTTTGGTCATCGCCGCCAATCAGTTTGGCATCAAATTCGCGGCCATCGTTCAGCTGGACGCTGATTTTATCGGCCTGGCTGATGACATGATTGTTGGTCAGAATATAGCCTTTAGCCGCATCAATGATGACACCAGAGCCCAGGCCTTCAAAAGGCTGGGCCTGCTGGTTGGGGGACTCATCGCCAAAATATTTTTTCAGTTCTTCCGGTACGCGCTGGCTTTGAACCGCCGTGCCTTCTACCTGAACGCTCACGACCGCGGGCAACACTTTTTCCAGCATTGGCGCGAGGCTGGGAGTGGCTGCCTGTCCCGGCACCTGCGAAGGCAGCGCCGCACCGGCAGGGAAGGACGCCGAGAGAGATAACCCGACACTTAACGCTATAGCGCTCAACAGCTGGTTTTTTTTCTTCATTGATGCTGACTCTCGTATCCTGGAATGAAAGAAGAACGGCCCAAAATCATGATGATGTTATTGAATTTTATACCGCTGAACAATGAGGTGTTTGACTAAATAATAGCTGGGGACGGGAGGAAAGGACGGGCGCAAGAGATGCGCCCGTAAAATATATTTATGTTGTGCGATTAATCGCGTTTTGCGCCACCGCGCAGCAGGCCGGACGCGCCGTCAGAGTAGTCGCGTGGCATCTGAACCGGAGCCTGATCGTTACCCGCTTCTGAGTCGGCCAGACGGTTGCGGAACGGGTTAGTCTCCGCGGTCATTTCCGGCAGCAGGCTGCTGGAGCTTTTCGCCATATGCTGATACAGCTGACGGTAGTCGGTCGCCATGTTGTCCAGCAGCTCAGCGCTACGGGCAAAGTGGCTGACCAGCTCTTCGCGATACTCTTCCAGCTCTGCTTTATTCTTTTCCAGTTCGTACTGCAGTGACTGCTGCTGACGCAATTTGCGGTTGCCGAAACGCATGGCCACAGCACCGATCACGATGCCGACGACTAAACCGATTAGCGCATATTCCCAGGTCATGAACTTCTCCCGTTGTCTTGTTGTTCCGTAGGGTGTTGGCTCGGCTCCTGCCTGTGCCTGATAATGCCACTATAACCGCTATTTCCGCAGAAGTGGAATCCTGACGTATCATCGCGTAGTGTAGAACGGCCTTTTTTTCATCAGTCACGCCTGCTGATGAGCATTAATTGAAGGAATAACAATAAGATTATGCAAATCCTGTCCCCTGCATCGCGATATCAACTGGCCCTGAATGAGGGTACTCATCAGCCTGATGACGTTCAACGTGAGGCGGTAAACCGTCTGGAGATGATTTATCAGGCGCTCACGGCAAAACCTGCTGAAGTAGAACAGAGTGGTGGGCTCAAAGCGGCGTTTGGCCGACTGCTCGGCAAAAAAGCGCCGCAGGCTCAGGCTCCGGTGCGCGGTTTATATATGTGGGGCGGCGTCGGTCGCGGAAAAACCTGGCTGATGGATCTGTTTTATCTCAGCCTGCCGGGGGAGCGTAAACAGCGCCTCCACTTCCATCGCTTTATGCTGCGGGTGCATGAAGAGCTGACAGCGCTGCAGGGCAAAAGCGATCCGCTGGAGATTGTGGCTGACAGGTTCAAGGCGGAAACGGACGTGCTCTGCTTCGATGAGTTTTTTGTTTCTGACATTACCGACGCCATGCTGTTAGGCGGGCTGATGAAAGCGCTGTTTGCCCGCGGGATCACGCTCGTTGCCACGTCGAATATCCCGCCGGATGAACTCTATCGCAACGGCCTGCAGCGGGCGCGTTTCCTGCCGGCCATTGATGCTATCAAACAGCATTGCGACATCATGAATGTCGATGCCGGTGTCGATTATCGTCTGCGCACGTTAACGCAGGCGCACCTGTGGCTTTCGCCGTTAAACGCCGATACCGCTCGCGAGATGGATAAACTCTGGCTGGCGCTGGCGGGCGCAAAACGCGAAAACGCACCGACGCTGGAGATTAACCATCGCCCGTTACCCACCCTTGGCGTAGAAAACCAGACGCTGGCGGTCTCTTTTGCGACGCTCTGCGTGGATGCCCGCAGCCAGCATGACTATATTGCGCTTTCGCGCCTGTTCCACACCGTGATGATGCTGGATGTGCCGGTGATGACGCGGCTGATGGAGAGCGAAGCGCGGCGCTTCATTGCGCTGGTGGACGAGTTTTACGAGCGCCACGTCAAGCTTGTCGTCAGCGCCGAGGTGCCTTTATATGAGGTCTACCAGGGCGAGCGGCTGAAGTTTGAGTTCCAGCGCTGCCTCTCGCGCCTGCAAGAGATGCAGAGCGAAGAGTATCTCAAGCGTGAGCATATGCCCTAATCAATGCTCCCCTCTCCCACAGGGAGAGGGGCTGGGAGTGAGGGCACCAGACCGCACAAACGCGCCCCCCGAAAAACCCATTCCAAATCACATTTAAGGGTCGATCTTTGACCTCAACTTCTCTATAATCTTGCGACCCCACGTTACGAGAAGGTTTTTTTCCCGAAACTTTCTATCTGTCGGCATGTGCTATTCGAAGGGGTAGGTTTGCCGGACTTTGTCGTGTGAACCTCAACTGACTAAACGTTTGGGTGTTCACCAACGTGTAACTTATTATTTGGGTAAGCTTTTAATGAAAACTTTTACAGCTAAACCAGAAACCGTACAGCGCGACTGGTATGTTGTTGACGCGACCGGTAAAACTCTGGGCCGTCTGGCTACTGAACTGGCTCGTCGCCTGCGCGGTAAGCATAAAGCGGAATACACTCCGCACGTTGATACCGGTGATTACATCATCGTTCTGAACGCTGACAAAGTTGCTGTTACCGGCAACAAGCGTACTGACAAAGTGTACTACCACCACACCGGCCACATCGGTGGTATCAAAGAAGCGACCTTTGAAGAGATGATTGCCCGCCGTCCTGAGCGTGTGATTGAAATCGCGGTTAAAGGCATGCTGCCAAAAGGCCCGCTGGGTCGTGCTATGTTCCGTAAACTGAAAGTTTACGCAGGCAACGAGCACAACCACGCGGCACAGCAACCGCAAGTTCTTGACATCTAATCGGGATTATAGGCAATGGCTGAAAATCAATACTACGGCACTGGTCGCCGCAAAAGTTCCGCAGCTCGCGTTTTCATCAAACCGGGCAATGGTAAAATCGTAATCAACCAGCGTTCTCTGGAACAGTACTTCGGTCGCGAAACTGCCCGCATGGTAGTTCGCCAGCCGCTGGAACTGGTTGATATGGTAGAAAAACTGGATCTGTACATCACCGTTAAAGGTGGTGGTATCTCCGGTCAGGCAGGTGCGATCCGTCACGGTATCACCCGCGCTCTGATGGAGTACGACGAATCCCTGCGTTCTGAACTGCGTAAAGCTGGCTTCGTTACTCGTGACGCTCGTCAGGTTGAACGTAAGAAAGTGGGTCTGCGTAAAGCACGTCGTCGTCCACAGTTCTCCAAACGTTAATCCATTCTGCTTACGCAGAACGATTGGCGAAAAACCCGCTTCGGCGGGTTTTTTTATGGATAATGCGCAGGTTATCCACAGTAACATTTCATATATCTTCTCTTTTTCCACATTTCCGGCATCCCCTCACCACAAAGCCATCAAAATCTGGTAAACTATCATCCAATTTTCTGCCCAAATATCGGTGAATACTCGATTTTTGTTCGATTCTTGAACAATGTGTCTTCTCTGGGATGGGCGATACTTCATCTGGCTGGCCCCGTTGGGCTGGTAGCAGTAAAAATTCTGAATATACCTGGAGGTTTTCATGGCTGTCGCTGCCAACAAACGTTCGGTAATGACGCTGTTTTCTGGTCCTACTGACATTTATAGCCATCAGGTTCGTATCGTGCTGGCCGAGAAGGGTGTCAGTTTTGAGATCGAGCATGTGGAAAAGGATAACCCGCCTCAGGATCTGATCGATCTCAACCCGAGCCAAAGCGTACCGACGCTGGTGGATCGCGAGCTGACCCTGTGGGAATCCCGTATCATTATGGAATATCTGGATGAGCGTTTCCCGCATCCGCCGCTGATGCCTGTTTACCCTGTTGCACGTGGTGAAAGCCGCCTGTACATGCAGCGTATCGAAAAAGACTGGTACTCGCTGATGAACGTCATTACCAGCGGCTCCGCTTCTGAAGCTGACGCTGCGCGTAAGCAACTGCGTGAAGAGCTGCTGGCAATTGCCCCTGTGTTTGGTCAGAAACCGTTCTTCCTGAGCGACGAGTTCAGCCTGGTGGATTGCTATCTGGCCCCGCTGCTGTGGCGTCTGCCAATTCTGGGCGTTGAGTTCAGCGGCCCTGGCGCAAAAGAGCTGAAAGGCTATATGACTCGCGTATTTGAGCGCGACTCTTTCCTGGCATCTTTAACTGAACCGGAACGTGAAATGCGTCTCGGCCGAGGCTAATGACTGTGGAAATGTCACAACTTACCCCACGCCGTCCGTATCTGCTGCGCGCCTTCTATGAATGGCTGCTGGATAACCAGCTCACGCCGCACCTGGTTGTGGATGTGACGTTGCCGGGCGTGCAGGTTCCAATGGAATACGCACGCGACGGACAGATTGTACTGAATATCGCGCCACGTGCAGTGGGTAACCTGGAGCTGGCAAACGACGAAGTGCGCTTTAATGCGCGTTTCGGCGGCGTGCCGCGTCAGGTTTCCGTTCCGCTGGCTGCGGTTCTGGCTATCTACGCCCGTGAAAACGGTGCAGGCACCATGTTCGAGCCGGAAGCGGCGTATGATGAAGAGGTTGCCAGCCTGAATGACGATGAGGCATCCGATGAACGCGAAAGCGACCCGGTAATGTCTGTGATTGATGGCGACAAGCCCGATCGTCAGGACGACGACGAGGGTCCCGATGATGAACCGCCACCGCGCGGTGGTCGTCCCGCACTGCGCGTTGTGAAATAAACAAACAGGCCCGACGGGCCTGTTTTGCTTTCTGCTTATAGCGGTTAGCTGTTACGTTCCCGCCACTCTTTTATCATTTCAGCGGTGACTTCATTCTGGTAACAAATTGGGGAATAGCCACCAGCCTTACTCCATGCACTGCGACGCCCGCATGAACTGCCATTTCGGGCCTGATTAAAAGGGCAAGCACATACGCCGGGATAATCAGCGATAGACTCCGCAATAATTTCGTTTTTAACCTGAGTATCGGAGAGCGCGTTGGCTTTGGCGACAGCATTACCGACGCTGAAAAACAAAATGGCAAAGAGTAGCCCGGTGACGATTTTATCGAATTTCATATCTTCATTTCCGTATGTAGTAGCAATATATCAGCGGCAAAGAGGTGCCGGCCCAGGATCAGACAAGTTATTTAGATGACACTAGTTGTCGTTTCATATTTGAGAATGCAATGATATTAGCTGTGAATGTTAATTCAGATATCTATGCTGTTAGTGAATGTTATTATCGAAATGTCCGGACATAAATGTCACATTTTCGATTGTGTTTGCCCCTAAGAATCACTCCGGTTAAAGACATAATAAAAAGCCCCGAAGGGCTTTTAAATAGCGCATATTTAGGCTTTAATCCCTTGGTGTATTACAAGGAACATCTAATTGCCCTAGGGGTATACACGGAACAAAGGCGGTTGATTTAAGTCCTTAAGATGGCGCTCGCGGGCGACATGAACCGCATAACCCTTTTCCAAAGCCCAATCAGCAGCCTTTTCCTGCGTTTTCTCTGTATGTATCTCTTTGCCGTCAACAATCACCACATGATGGATAACGTCTTCATCCTCACTCGTTGATTTAGGGCGATATTCTACATAGGCATGTTTTTTGACCATTATTTCAAATCCCTTTTGTTTACGGCGCAAATATTACGCCGCTCTTCTATTACTGCGTTATATGAACTTCTGCTTCAACACTTAACCATTTATTTTTTGTGGATATACGATTGCGTTCACGATTTAAAGAGAGTTACGGACCGTTGATAAAGGTTCGTCATGTCATGGTTCGTAATAAATCTCAGGCAGAAGGAATAAGCCTGGAATTGAAGGGGGGAAAGAAGGGGGGGCGAACATGCGGTGATGATAAACCGCATGTTCAACCGGTATTACACTTCCAGGAAGTTCATGATCCCGTCAGCCGCTTTACGTCCTTCGGCAATCGCGGTAACCACCAGGTCTGAACCGCGAACGATATCGCCACCGGCGAAGATTTTCGGGTTGCTGGTCTGGAAGGCGTTGTCGCTGCCTTCCGGCGCAATCACGCGGCCCTGTGAGTCCAGCTCTACGCTGTGCTTCGCCAGCCACTCCATGCAGTGAGGGCGGAAACCAAACGCCATCACCACGGCGTCGGCCGGGATCACGTGCTCAGAGCCAGCCACAATCTCCGCACGACGACGGCCTTTCGCATCCGGCGCACCCATCTCCGTGCGCGCCATCTTCACGCCGCTTACCTTACCGTTGGCGTTCACTTCAATGCCCAGAGGCTGGATGTTGAACTGGAACTCCACGCCCTCTTCACGCGCGTTTTTCACTTCGCGCTTAGAGCCCGGCATGTTCTCTTCGTCACGACGGTAAGCACAGATGACGTGCGCCGCGTTCTGACGAATGGACGTACGCACGCAGTCCATCGCGGTATCACCGCCGCCCAGCACGACAACGCGTTTACCTTCCATGCTGACAAACGGCTCGTCGGCAGTTTCGCCGTAGCCCATCAGCTGTTTGGTGTTAGCAATCAGGAACGGCAGCGCGTCGTACACGCCTGGCGCATCTTCGTTCTCCAGACCACCGCGCATGGACTGATAGGTACCCACGCCCAGGAACACGGCGTCGTAATCCTTCAGCAGATCGTCGAGCTGCACGTCGCGGCCCACTTCGGTGTTGAGTTTGAACTCAATGCCCATGCCGGTGAAGATTTCACGGCGGCGGGTCATCACCTCTTTTTCAAGCTTGAAGGCCGGGATACCGAAGGTCAGCAGACCGCCGATTTCCGGGTGACGGTCAAAAACCACCGCCTTCACGCCGTTGCGTGTCAGCACGTCGGCACAGGCGAGGCCTGCCGGACCCGCGCCGACGATCGCCACGCGCTTGTCGGTTTGCTTCACGCCGGTCATATCCGGACGCCAGCCCATCTCGAACGCTTTATCGTTGATATAGCGTTCGATGTTGCCGATGGTCACCGCGCCAAACTCGTCGTTCAGCGTACAGGAGCCTTCGCACAGGCGATCCTGAGGACACACGCGGCCGCACACTTCCGGCAGGGTATTGGTCTGGTGAGACAGCTCGGCGGCTTCAAAAATACGCCCTTCGTTGGCCAGCTTCAGCCAGTTCGGAATGTAGTTATGGACCGGACATTTCCATTCGCAGTAAGGGTTACCGCAGGACAGGCAGCGGTCTGCCTGTGCTTTGGCCTGGCCTTCTGAAAACGGCTCATAGATTTCAACAAATTCAATTTTACGTATCTTCAGCGGTTTCTTTGGCGGATCAACACGCTGAAGGTCGATAAACTGGTAAACGTTCTGGCTCATCTGAATTCCTTACTGCGCCTGCACGCGCAGCTCTGCTGCGCTACGACTACGGTGACCCAACAGGGCTTTAACATCGCTGGACTTCGGCTTAACCAGCGCGAATTTCGCAGAGAACGCTGGCCAGTTCGCCAGGATCTCTTCGCCGCGCGAAGAACCGGTATGCTGCACGTGTTCGGTAATCAAACCGCGCAGGTGTTCTTCATGAATGGCCAGCGAATCAACGTCCAGCACTTCCACCAGTTCCGGGTTCACGCGCTTGCGGAACTCACCGTCTTCATCCAGCACGTAGGCAAAACCGCCCGTCATGCCGGCGCCAAAGTTCACGCCGGTTTTACCCAGGACGCACACAATTCCGCCCGTCATGTATTCGCAGCCGTTATCGCCGATGCCTTCCACCACGGTGATGGCACCGGAGTTACGCACGGCAAAACGCTCGCCCGCACGGCCCGCGGCAAACAGACGACCGCCGGTCGCACCGTACAGACAGGTGTTGCCGATGATGCTGGCTTCATGACTGCGGAAGGCTGAACCGACCGGAGGACGCACCGCCAGCAGACCGCCCGCCATGCCTTTGCCGACGTAGTCGTTGGCATCGCCGGTCAGGTATAACTCAACGCCGCCGGCATTCCACACGCCGAAGCTCTGGCCCGCGGTACCGCTGAAGTGCGCGGTAATCGGATCCGACGCCAGCCCCTGGTCACCGTGCGTTTGCGCGATGTAGCCGGAGAGGGACGCGCCGACAGAACGGTCGGTGTTGCGGATATCAAACCAGAACGTTTTGCTCTGCTTCTCGTCCACGTACGGCTTCGCCTGTTGCAGCAGCTGCGCGTTCAGCACGCCGTTGTCGAACGGCGGGTTGTTCTCGGTGCAGTAAACCGCTTTGCCAGGATGCGGCTCAGCCGTTTCCAGCAGCTTAGACAGCTCCAGCTTCTGCTGCTTGGCGGTGAAGCCTTCCAGCTCTTTCAGCAGGTCGGTACGGCCAATCAGATCCACCAGACGCTTCACGCCCAGCTGCGCCATCAGCTCGCGGGTTTCACGGGCGATGAAGTCAAAGTAGTTAGTCACCTTGAACGGCAGGCCATGATAGTGATTCTTACGCAGCTTCTCGTCCTGGGTTGCAACGCCGGTTGCGCAGTTGTTCAGGTGGCAAATGCGCAGGTATTTACAGCCCAGCGCCACCATAGGACCGGTACCGAAGCCGAAGCTTTCCGCACCCAGAATCGCCGCTTTGATGATGTCGAGGCCGGTTTTCAGACCGCCGTCCACCTGCAAACGGATCTTGTGACGCAGACCGTTAGCCACCAGCGCCTGCTGGGTTTCCACCAGGCCAAGCTCCCACGGGCAGCCCGCGTATTTCACGGAGGAGAGCGGGCTTGCGCCGGTGCCGCCGTCATAGCCGGCAATGGTGATCAGATCCGCATAGGCTTTCGCCACGCCGGTGGCGATGGTGCCGACGCCCGGCTCGGAAACCAGCTTCACGGAGATCATCGCTTTCGGGTTGACCTGCTTCAGGTCGAAAATGAGCTGCGCCAGATCCTCGATAGAGTAGATATCGTGGTGCGGCGGCGGGGAAATCAGCGTCACGCCCGGCACCGAGTAGCGCAGTTTGGCGATGTACGGGGTGACTTTATCACCCGGCAACTGACCGCCTTCGCCCGGTTTTGCACCCTGAGCGACCTTAATCTGGATCACGTCGGCGTTAACCAGGTAGGCAGGGGTTACGCCAAAGCGGCCGGACGCCACCTGCTTGATGCGCGATACTTTGTTGGTGCCGTAACGGGCCGGATCTTCACCGCCCTCGCCGGAGTTGGAGTTGCCGCCGATGCTGTTCATGGCTTCCGCCAGCGCTTCGTGCGCTTCCGGGCTCAGCGCGCCGATGGACATCGCCGCGGTATCGAAGCGTTTGAACAGCTCGGATGCAGGCTCAACTTCGTCAACGCTGACCGCTTCATCGCCCGGATTGAGGGCAATAAGGTCGCGCAGCGTCGCTGCCGGACGGTTGTTCACCAGCTCGGCATACTGCTGATAATCGCTATATTCGCCGCTCTGTACCGCCTGTTGCAGCGTGCGCACCACGTCCGGGTTGTAGGCGTGATATTCGCCGCCGTGAACGTATTTCAGCAGGCCGCCCTGTTCCAGCGGCTTACGTGCCAGCCAGGCACGCTTCGACAGGTTCACCAGATCCTGCTGGAAGTCAGCAAAACCGGCCCCGCCGATGCGGCTGACCACGCCCTGGAAGCAGAGGTTGGCGACGTCGTCGTGCAGGCCGACTGCTTCAAACAGCTTCGAGCAGCGGTAAGAGGCAATAGTCGAGATGCCCATTTTGGACATGATCTTGTACAGACCTTTGTTAATGCCGTTACGGTAGTTCAGCATCACCGTGCGGTAGTCTTTGTCGATGGCGCGTGTGTCTACCAGGCGAGCCAGCGTTTCGTAGGCCAGGTATGGATAGATCGCCGTCGCACCAAAGCCTAACAGCACGGCAAAGTGGTGCGGATCGCGGGCGCTCGCGGTTTCCACAATGATGTTGGCGTCGCAGCGCAGGCTCTTGTCGACCAGACGCGTCTGGATAGCTCCCACCGCCATTGGCGCAGGCACCGGCAGACGGTTTTTCGCAATGTTACGGTCAGACAGCACCAGCAGAACGGTGCCGTTACGCACCATCTGCTCGGCTTTGTCACACAGCGCATTCACCGTCTCTTCGAGGCTCGTTTCGGTCACGTCGAAGGTGATATCGAGCGTGTCGGCGCGGTAGTGCTCCTCGGTCATGGTGGTGAGCTGTTTAAAATCAGAGTACAGCAGGATCGGCGATTTAAAGGTCAGACGGTGCGCCTGGCCTTCGGCTTCGCAGAAGACGTTCATCTCACGGCCGATGCTGGTGGCCAGCGACATCACGTGGGCTTCACGCAGCGGATCGATTGGCGGGTTGGTCACCTGCGCAAACTGCTGACGGAAGTAGTCGTAAATAATGCGCGGCTGGCTGGAGAGCACGGCGAACGGGGTATCGTCACCCATCGAGCCGACCGCTTCCTGGCCGTTTTCGCCGAGCACGCGAATAACCGAGTCCAGCTCTTCCGCGCTGTAGTTAAACTGCTTCTGGAAGCTTGCGAGGGTATCGTCGTCCATCTCGCGGCTGCCCACTTCGTCGTCAGACAGATCTTCGAACGGCACCAGGCGACGGACGTTTTTCGCCATCCACTCTTTATACGGATGGCGGCTTTTCAGATCGTTATCGGTTTCCGCAGAGTGCAGAATACGGCCGCCGCGGGTATCGATCACCATCAGCTCGCCCGGACCGACGCGGCCTTTCTCGACCACTTCGTCAGGCTGGTAATCCCAGATCCCCACTTCAGAGGCGCAGGTGATGAGCTTGTCTTTGGTGATGACGTAGCGCGCCGGACGCAGACCGTTACGGTCCAGGTTACAGGCAGCGAAGCGACCGTCGGACATCACGATACCTGCCGGACCGTCCCACGGCTCCATGTGCATGGAGTTAAAGTCGAAGAACGCGCGCAGCTCCGGATCCATATCCGGGTTGTTCTGCCAGGCCGGCGGCACGAGCAGACGCATGGCGCGCACGATATCCATCCCGCCCGCCAGCAGCAGTTCCAGCATGTTGTCCATGGAGCTGGAGTCAGAGCCGGTTTCGTTCACGAACGGCGCGGCATCGTGCAGGTCAGGGATCAGAGGGGTCTGGAACTTATAGGTACGAGCACGCGCCCACTGACGGTTACCGGTGATGGTGTTGATCTCGCCGTTGTGCGCCAGGTAGCGGAACGGCTGAGCCAGCGGCCAGCGTGGCACGGTGTTGGTGGAGAAGCGCTGGTGGAACAGGCAAATGGCCGATTCCAGGCGCAGGTCCGCCAGGTCCAGGTAGAAGCGCGGCAGGTCAGCCGGCATACACAGACCTTTATAGATGTTCACCAGGTTAGAGAGGCTACAGACGTAGAACTCTTTATCGTCCTGGAGACGTTTTTCAATGCGGCGACGGGCGATAAACAGACGGCGTTCCATATCGCGCGGACGCCAGCCCGCAGGCGCGTTAACGAAAATCTGCTCAATACGAGGCAGCGAGGAGAGGGCGATTTCACCGAGTACCCCTTCGTTGGTTGGCACATCGCGCCAGCCGACAATCGACAGGGTTTCGCGCTGAAGTTCTTCTTCAACGATGCGGCGTGAGGCGGCAGCCTTTTCAGGATCCTGATTCAGGAACAGCATGCCGACAGCGTAGTTTTTGGCTAAACGCCAGCCGCGCTCTTCCGCCACGATGCGGAAGAAACGATCCGGTTTTTGCAGCAGCAGGCCGCAACCGTCGCCGGTTTTACCATCGGCCAGGATGGCGCCACGGTGCTGCATACGGGCCAGTGCGTGAATAGCGGTACGCACTACCTTGTGGCTAGGTTCGCCTTCTATGTGGGCGATCAGGCCGAAACCACAGTTATCCTTCTCAAGGGATTTATCGTACAACATATCAGTGAACCTCCCCAGGCTCGTCGGGCTTCCCACTGAACTTTACCGTGGCGCACAGGCGCAGAAAGAGCATGGCGACGGGGTTAGCGTTTCATACGCGGACCTCGCATTCGCCCTCTTTTTCATCCTTTCGCGCAGGTAAACAAGTTTGAGGACTTGCTTCAGAGGGAGTCTCAATTACTGCATAAATATGATGAGCAGGCCGCTCATCCAGAAAGCTTCCAGCGGATTTCCAACTTATCGGGAATTGGTACACAGGTCAAATGGCAATCTTATTTATACAAAAATGTGCTAAAGCGTAATTATCATTTTGTTTTTATTGGTTATTTTACTAATTTTACAACCACTGAAAGCGCCAGGAAGGTGCAGGGGAGTGTGATCTGACTCACTATATGAAAGCGGTATTATTGATGCAGCGTGCTGAAATGCGGTTTTATGGCAGAATAATAATCTGGCGCAGTCTTCGAACCCGCATAAAATCACTGTTTTTCAGTCCTGGCGCTATAAATGAAAAAAACCATCAGAACATAAGGAAAAGTAATTACGTGGCGGGTGAATGAAATCTCGGTAATCGTGATTATTTATTCAAATGGATAAAGGCCGTCCAGGGCGATTGATCCAGGTCATCGCCGACAGAGGCTAAAAATGGCAGGCTTGTCCCCTTTCTTCGGGACGGTCTATCAGATTATGCAGTTACAGAAATTAGTCAATATGTTTGGTGGGGATCTTTTGCAGCGGTACGGACAAAAGGTGCATAAGCTGACGCTGCACGGCGGCTTTAGCTGCCCGAACCGCGACGGCACCATCGGGCGCGGCGGCTGCACCTTCTGTAACGTTGCGTCGTTTGCTGACGAAGCCCAGCAGCATAAATCCATCGCGGAACAGCTCGCCCATCAGGCCAGCCTGGTGAACCGCGCGAAGCAGTATCTGGCCTATTTCCAGGCCTACACCAGTACGTGGGCGGAGGTGCAGGTGCTGCGTTCCATGTATCAGCAGGCGGTTGCTCAGGCGAACATTGTCGGGCTGTGCGTGGGTACGCGCCCGGACTGCGTACCGGAGGCGGTGCTGGATTTACTTAGCGAGTACAGAGAGAAGGGCTATGAGATCTGGCTGGAGCTGGGCCTGCAGACCGCGCACGATAAAACCCTGCACCGTATCAATCGTGGGCATGATTTCGCCTGCTACCAGCGCACCACGCGTCTCGCCCGCGAGCGTGGCCTGAAAGTCTGTTCGCATCTGATTGTCGGCTTGCCCGGAGAAGGGCAGCAGCACAGCCTGGAGACGCTGGAAAAAGTCGTGGAAACCGGCGTAGACGGCATTAAGCTGCACCCGCTGCATATCGTGAAGGGAAGCATAATGGCGAAAGCCTGGGAAGCCGGGCGGTTAAGCAGTATCGAGCTCGACGACTATACGGTGACGGCGGGAGAGATGATTCGCCACACGCCGCCGGAGATTGTCTACCACCGCATCTCCGCCAGCGCCCGCCGTCCAACGCTTCTGGCACCGCTCTGGTGCGAGAACCGGTGGACGGGGATGGTGGAAATCGACCGCTATCTTCAGGAAAACGGCGTACAGGGTTCGGCGCTGGGCCGTCCGTGGGTTCCCCGTCTACCGACGGCGGCCGCCTAGCAGACTCCCCAGCATACCGCGCACAATCTGATTGGTGACCTGCCGCGCGGCGCTTTTCGCCATGGTCTGTACCACGCCGTCGCGCTTGCCGCCGCGCGGCCCGGTTGTGCCAAACAAAATGTCTTTTAGCCCGCCGAGAATGCCGTCATCCACTGCGACTGACTGGCCCATAGCGGGTGGAGCATCCTGCGATTCGGTGGTTGCCTGTACCCCTTTTTGCAGCATCTCGAACGCAGACTCCCGATCCACCTCGTCTTCATACTTGCCGTACACCGGGGAGTGATTAATCAGGCTGTTACGTTCATCGTCGGTAACCGGCCCCATGCGCGAGCAGGGCGCGATCACCATTGCGCGTTCCACCACGGACGGGCTGCCCTTGGCATCCAGGAACGAGATCAGCGCTTCACCGGTGCCCAGCGCCTGAATCGCGGCTTCGGTATCAAAGGCCGGATTGGCACGCATGGTTTGCGCGGCGGCTTTCACCGCTTTCTGATCCTTCGGCGTAAAGGCGCGCAGGGCGTGCTGCACGCGGTTACCAAGCTGGCCCAGCACATTGTCAGGAATATCCGACGGGTTTTGCGACACAAACCAGACGCCGACCCCTTTGGAGCGGATCAGGCGGATAACCTGTTCAATTTTATCCAGCAGCACCTGCGGCGCGTCGTTAAACAGCAGGTGTGCTTCGTCAAAGAAGAAGACCAGTTTGGGTTTTTCCAGATCGCCCGCTTCAGGTAACTGCTCGTACAGTTCGGAGAGCATCCACAGCAGGCTGGCGGCGTAAAGCTTTGGCATCTGGTAGAGCTTCTCTGAACTCAGAATGTTGATGATGCCTTTGCCGCTGCTGTCGGTGCGCATCCAGTCTTTGATATCCAGCATCGGCTCGCCGAAGAAGTGTTCGGCGCCCTGCTGCTCCAGCGTCAGTAGCCCACGCTGAATGGCACCGACAGAGGCGCTGCTGATATTGCCGTACTGGTTCTGGAAGGATTTGGCGTTATCGCCGATGTACTGGGTAATGGCGCGCAGATCTTTGAAATCGAGCAGCAGCAGCCCCTGATCGTCGGCGATACGGAAGATAATATTCAGCACCCCGGACTGCACGTCGTTGAGGTTGAGCAGGCGGGCCAGCAGCAGTGGGCCGAGATCGGAAACGGTGGCGCGTACCGGGTGGCCTTTCTCACCGAAGATGTCCCAGACCACCACCGGGTTGCCGTGCGGCGTCCAGTCCGTAATGCCAATATTCTTCAGTCGTTCGAGCAGTTTTTCAGAAGCGGTACCCTGCTGAGCCACACCGGTTAAATCGCCTTTTACGTCAGCCATAAAGACCGGCACGCCAATCTCTGAAAGTGACTCCGCCAGCTTCTGGAGAGTGACTGTTTTCCCTGTGCCGGTGGCGCCGGTAATCAGACCGTGGCGGTTCGCCATCGCGGGCAGTAGATACAGCTCTTTTTCCAGCGTCCGGGCAATTAACAATGGTGTACTCATGATGCGCTTCCTCTCTTAGTCCTGGGTGGAGTATAGGCAACCTGACGGCAAAATGGTTGAGTAAATTGCTGACTTTGCGGCGCATTGTCCAGCGCGGACTATGCTTTTGCATACGGTTCATAAAATAGTGGAAAACAATGTCCAGATTCTTCTTTAACGATCGCAAACAGCTGGTCAATGACGCCATTGAAGGCATACTGCTTTCTGCGCCACATGCGAATCTCGTCAAACTTGATATCGATCCAGCTATCAGGGTTGTCGCCCGCGGCGACTGGGATAAAAGCCGCGTGGCGGTGATCTCCGGCGGTGGCTCCGGGCACGAACCGGCGCACGCCGGATTTGTCGGTAAAGGCATGCTGACGGCGGCAGTGTGTGGCGATCTGTTCGCCTCCCCGAGCGTGGATGCGGTGCTGAACGCTATTGTGGCGGTGACGGGCGATCGCGGCTGCCTGCTGATCGTCAAAAACTATACCGGTGACCGGCTTAACTTTGGCCTGGCGGCAGAAAAGGCCAAACGCTACGGCCTGAAGGTCGAGATGGTGATTGTGGCGGACGATATCGCGCTGCCCGGCAACAAGCAGCCGCGCGGCATTGCCGGCACGGCGCTGGTGCACAAGATTGCGGGCTATGCAGCGGAGCAAGGAAAATCGCTGAGCGAGGTGCGGGATATTGCGCAGCAGGCCTGCGATAACCTCTGGAGCCTGGGCGTTGCGATGCAAACCTGCAACCTGCCGGGCAGCGACGATGAAGAGGGGCGCATCAAGCAGGGCCATGTCGAGCTGGGGCTGGGGATCCACGGGGAGCCGGGTGCCTCGGTGGTTGATACGCAAAACAGTAAAGCGATTATCGACACGCTGGTGACGCCGCTCAAAGCGCAGGCGGGCGAGGGGCGTTTCGCGGTACTGATCAACAACCTCGGCGGCGTGTCCGCGCTGGAGATGGCTCTTCTCACCAAAGAGCTGGCACATTCAGCGCTGAAAGAGAATATTGCGTACCTGATTGGCCCTGCGCCGCTGGTGAGCGCGCTGGATATGAAGGGCTTTTCTCTGACGCTGCTAAAGCTCAACGATTACTTTGAAAAGGCGATTCACGCCGAGGTCGAGACGCTGGGCTGGCAGAAGCCTGTGGCGTTTGCCCCTCTGCGTACCGTTCCGCAAAGCGCTATTCACGATAGCGTGGAATATGCCGCGTCCGACAATCCGCAGGTGAAGGAGTCTGTTTCACAGGTGACGAAGACGCTCATACAGCTTGAAAACCGCCTGAATGCGCTGGATGCCAAAGTGGGCGATGGCGATACCGGCTCTACGTTTGCGCAAGGTGCACGGGATATTGCGCAGCGCCTGGAAGAAAACACTCTCCCGCTGAATGACGTGCCTAAGCTGCTGTTGCTGGTGGGGGAACGACTGGCCACGGTGATGGGCGGATCGAGCGGTGTACTCATGTCGATCTTCTTCACGGCGGCGGGGCAAAAGCTTCACGATGGACAGCCGCTACCTGAAGCATTGCTGAGCGGACTGGCGCAGATGAAGCAGTATGGCGGGGCAGATCTCGGCGATCGTACGCTGATCGATGCGCTGCAACCGGCGCTGGAAGCCTTGAAGAAAAAAGATCTTCAGGCGGCAGCGCACGCTGCGCAGCAGGGAGCGGAGGCAACGGCGAAAATGGCGAAAGCCGGAGCAGGGCGCTCATCGTATGTGAATAAAGAGAATCTGGATGGGGTAATGGACCCGGGGGCGGTCGCGGTGGCGGAAGTGTTTAATACATTGGCGCAGTAGCAAAAGTAGGCCGGGTCAGGCGAAGCCGCCACCCGGCAAACTCACATCAGAAATCTGCTTTCAACACCACGCGATAACGGGCTTTGCCGTCGCGCACGTGCTGGATGGCTTCGTTAATTTTCGACATTGGATACAGCTCGGTGGTCGGCGTCACTTTGGTGCGGCCGGCAAACTTCATCAGCTTGCGCAGCTCGTATGGCGTACCGGTCGCGGAGCCTGACACGCTGCGATCCCCGCCGATCAGGGTAAAGGCCGGAACCGGCAGCGGCTTCATCACCGCACCCACGGTGTGGAAGTTACCGCCGTAGGCCAGCGCTTCAAAGTACGGCTGCCAGTTGAGATCGACGTTCACGGTGTTGATGATCAGGTCAAACTGCCCAGCCAGCGCGTTCAGCGCGTCCGGATCGCGGCTGTTCACGACTTTGTCCGCGCCCATTGCCAGCACTTCTTTCTCCTTCGCCGGGTTCGAGCTAAACGCCGTCACTTCACAGCCCATCGCGTGCAGCAGCTTGATGGCGATATGGCCCAGACCGCCGATACCGATCACGCCCACGCGGCTGGTGGCGGTGACGTGGTGCATCAGCAGCGGTTTAAAGACGGTGATCCCGCCGCACAGCAGTGGACCAGCAGATTCAATATCAATGCTGTCCGGCAGCGGGATGACCCATTGCCAGTCGGCGCGCAGCTTATCGGCGAAACCGCCCTTGTTCAGGATGGTGGGCACTGCGCCTTCTAGGCAGTTGATCTGGTTGCCGCTGATACAGGCGTCGCAGTGGCCGCAGCTGCGTGCTGTCCAGCCAATGCCCACGCGCTGGCCAACCTTCAGCCCTTTGTCCTGCGCGGCGCTGCCGAGCGCGACGACGCGGCCAATCACTTCGTGCCCGGCAACCAGCGGATAGCTGGAGAAGCCCCATTCGTTGTCGATCATCGAGAGATCTGAGTGGCAGACCCCGCAGTAATCAACCTGTACTTCGACGTCTTCTGCTTTTAGTTCGCCCGCATCGTACTCGTACAGCTCAAGTTCTGCACCCGCCTGCGGTGCGGCGTAGCTTTTTATCTTCGACATCGTGTTTCCCCCGTTGTGGTGTGAACTGAGAGTGTAGAGCATTCAGTTTACAGCCGCTTAACAGAAGGGGGCAGGAACGAAACTTACAGACTTTTCAGCATTCTGACTTCGCAGTCAACGTGGCCCGTGCAGCCCAGCGGCGCATCGATATGCTCAAAGCCCAGATGTTCATACAGGCCGATGGCCTCTTTGAGGAAGGCGGTGGTTTCGAGGTAACAGCGTTTAAAACCCTGATTGCGCGCGTGCTCCAGGGCGACCAGCGCCAGCTTTTTCGCCAGACCCTGTCCACGAACCGACGGCAAGAAATACATTTTCTGCAGCTCACAGATATCCGGCTCGCTGCAGCTCAGCGGTGCAACACCGCCGCCGCCCACAACCTGGCCGTCCTGCTCAATGACCCAGTAGGCGTGGCCCGGCTGGCTGTACAGCTTAAACAGTTCGTCAAGATTCGGGTCGGCAACGGTGTAACCTTTATCCGCCGTCAGCCCAAACTCTGCAGAAACGGTGCGGATAACGGCGGCGATAGCCGGATTGTCCTGCTCAGTGATCCGACGCATCGTCGTCGCGACGGGGGTAATCACGCTCATAGCATTACTCATTACAAAAATTGACACACAGTTGCTGTTAATAGCACCGCAGAAAAGGGAGTGCAAGCGAGGAGTTTTCAGGAAGGTTACCCCTTACGCCCTGAAGCGTAAGGGGTAAAAGCATTACAGGGCCGCGATAACGGCCTGCTGCTCGATCAGTTTGGTCTTCGCATCGGCGAAGGCAACCAGACGCTCACGCTCTTTGGCAATGACAGCTTCCGGCGCGCGGGCAACAAAGCCTTCGTTCGCCAGCTTACTTTCGATTTTGCCAATTTCCACGTCGACCTTCGCCACTTCTTTCGCCAGACGCGCCAGCTCTGCGTCTTTGTCGACCAGGCCCGCCATCGGGATCAGCAGCTCCGCACCGTCGATAATTTTAGTCACGGAAACCGGACCCTTGTCATCGGCAGGCAGCACGGTGATGCTTTCCAGACGCGCCATGGTTTTCAGGAAGGTGTTGTTCTCGGTGACGCGACGAACGGCAGCGTCGCTGCAGCCGCGCAGCAGCAGCTCCAGTGGTTTACCCGGGGCGATGTTCATTTCGGCACGGATGTTACGTACCGCAACGATCGCCTGCTTCAGCCACTCGGTATCCGCTGACGCGGCTTCATCAACCTTAGCCGCATCGAATTCCGGGAACGGCTGCAGCATGATGGTATCGGCGTTGATGCCCGCAATGACCTTCACGCGCTGCCAGATGGTCTCGGTGATGAATGGAATAACCGGATGCGCCAGGCGCAGCAGGCCTTCCAGGACGGTAATCAGCGTGTTGCGCGTGCCGCGCAGCTCTGCTTCAGAACCGCCGTTCATGACCGGCTTCGCCAGCTCCAGATACCAGTCGCAGAACTGGTTCCAGGTGAATTCATACAGAATGCCCGCTGCGATATCGAAGCGGTAGCTGTCCAGCGCCTCGCGGAAGGCTTTCACCGTCTGGTTAAATTCCGCCAGGATCCAGCGGTCTGCCAGAGACAGAGTCATCTCGCCGCCGTTGAAGCCGCAATCCTGATCTTCGGTGTTCATCAGGACGAAGCGGCTGGCGTTCCACAGCTTGTTACAGAAGTTACGGTAACCTTCCAGACGCTTCATGTCCCAGTTGATGTCGCGGCCGGTAGAGGCCAGCGCCGCCAGGGTGAAGCGCAGGGCGTCGGTACCGTGAGATTCGATCCCGTTCGGGAACTGCTTCTCGGTACGCTTGCGGATTTTCTCAGCCAGCTGCGGCTGCATCATGTTGCCGGTACGTTTTTCCAGCAGGTCTTCCAGGGAGATCCCGTCAACCATGTCCAGCGGGTCAATCACGTTGCCCTTGGACTTGGACATCTTCTGCCCTTCGTCGTCGCGGATAAGGCCGGTCATGTAGACGGTATGGAACGGAACCTGCGGCTTGCCGTCTTCGTCTTTGATGAAGTGCATGGTCATCATGATCATGCGGGCAATCCAGAAGAAGATGATGTCGAAGCCGGACACCATTACGCTGGTAGGATGGAACTGACGCAGCGCGTCGGTGTTTTCAGGCCAGCCGAGGGTAGAGAAGGTCCACAGCGCGGAGGAGAACCAGGTATCCAGCACGTCTTCGTCCTGGCGCAGGGCCACGTCAGCGCTCAGGTTATTTTCCTGACGCACTTCGTCTTCGCTACGGCCAACGTAGACGTTGCCTTCGTTGTCGTACCATGCCGGGATGCGGTGACCCCACCACAGCTGACGGGAGATACACCAGTCCTGAATGTCGCGCATCCAGGAGAAGTACATGTTTTCGTACTGCTTCGGCACGAACTGGATGCTGCCGTTCTCAACCGCTTCCACAGCCGGTTTCGCCAGCACGTCGGCACGGACGTACCACTGGTCGGTCAGCATTGGCTCAATAACCACGCCGCCACGGTCGCCGTACGGCACGGTCAGATCGTGAGGCTTAATCTCTTCCAGCAGGCCGAGGGCATCAACGGCGGCTACGATGGCTTTACGTGCGGCAAAGCGCTCCAGCTTCTGGAACTCCGCCGGGATCTCGCTGGAGTAAACGTCGGATTCGTTGCCTTTGGTGTCGTACACCTCTGCGCTTTCGCGGATATCGCCGTCGAAGGTCAGAATGTTGATCATCGGCAGGGCGTGACGACGACCCACTTCATAGTCGTTGAAGTCGTGCGCCGGGGTGATTTTCACGCAGCCGGTGCCTTTTTCCATGTCGGCGTGTTCGTCGCCCACAATCGGAATGCGGCGGTTCACCAGCGGCAGCACCACAAATTTGCCGATCAGATCTTTATAGCGCGGATCTTCCGGGTTAACGGCCACGCCGGTATCGCCCAGCAGGGTTTCCGGACGGGTGGTCGCCACCACCAGGTAATCTTTACCGTCTGCGGTTTTTGCGCCGTCGGCCAGCGGATAGCGGATGTGCCACATGGAGCCTTTGGACTCGCGGTTTTCCACTTCCAGGTCAGAAATTGCGGTGCGCAGTTTCGGGTCCCAGTTTACCAGGCGTTTGCCGCGGTAAATCAGGTCTTCTTTGTACAGACGGACGAACACTTCTTTTACGGCGTTGGACAGGCCTTCGTCCATGGTGAAGCGCTCGCGCTCCCAGTCCACGGAGTTGCCGAGACGGCGCATCTGACGGGTAATGGTGCCGCCGGATTCTGCCTTCCACTGCCAGATTTTGTCGATGAACGCATCGCGACCGTAGTCGTGACGAGTTTTACCTTCTTCAGCGGCAATTTTACGCTCAACCACCATCTGGGTCGCGATACCCGCGTGGTCAGTCCCCGCCTGCCACAGGGTGTTTTTGCCCTGCATGCGCTGGTAGCGGATCATGGTGTCCATGATGGTCTGCTGGAAAGCATGCCCCATATGCAAACTGCCGGTGACGTTCGGCGGCGGGATCATGATGCAGAAGGACTCTTTGCTTTCGTCGCCGTTAGGCTTGAAATAGCCCTGCTGTTCCCAGTGCTCGTAAAGCGGCTGTTCGATATCGCGTGGGTTATATGTCTTTTCCATTATTTCCAGGTTGCCGTATTCAGGTTAAAACCGGCCAGGCGGTACGCTTTATAGCGTTCGCGCGCCAGTTGTTTCAAGGATTCTTCGTAAGGGACAAAGTCTACCACTTCTGTGAAAGCGGTGGCAAAATCTGCAAAGTCTGTCCGCAGGCTAATGAGAATATCGCGCGCGCTGCTGTTGCGCTTTTGCGGCCAGGCTATTTCGACCGGAGCCCCGCCGCGTGGACCTTCGCCCGACAGGTTATGCGGAACAAAACTTTCCGGCGGGCGCGCCCATAGCGCTTCATCCAGGCGAATCGCCTGCTGCTCATCTTCACAGGCAATCAGTACGCGTTTACCTGCGCGCCAACGTTCTGCGGCAATTTCACACACCAGCTGTTCAACGGCGCTGAGGCCATCCTGATGGGTGTCGTTGTCCAGAAGGTAGAACGTTGCATTCTTCATATATGGGGCTTCTTGTCGTGGATTTAAATGCAAAGCCGGGTGGCGCTTCGCTTACCCGGCCTACGGTTGAGCGGCGTGTAGGCCGGGTAAGGCGAAGCCGCCACCCGGCACATTACATCACTCGTCGCCGTTAAAACCCGCACGATTAAGCAGGAACTGCGACAGCAGGGCAACCGGACGTCCGGTAGCGCCTTTGGCTTTACCGGAGCGCCATGCGGTCCCCGCGATATCCAGGTGCGCCCAGTTATATTTACGGGTGAAGCGCGCCAGGAAGCAGCCTGCGGTAATTGCGCCGCCAGGACGACCACCAATGTTAGCCATGTCCGCAAAGTTAGACTCCAGCTGTTCCTGATACTCGTCACCCAGCGGCAGACGCCATGCGCGGTCACCGGCCTGCTCGGACGCGCCGATAAGCTCGTGCGCCAGCGGGTTGTGGTTCGACATCAGGCCGGTGATGTGATGGCCCAGGGCAATCACGCAGGCACCGGTCAGGGTGGCCACGTCGATAACCGCTTCTGGCTCGAAGCGCTCAACGTAGGTCAACACGTCACAGAGTACCAGACGGCCTTCGGCGTCGGTATTCAGCACTTCAACGGTCTGGCCGGACATGGTGGTCAGGACGTCGCCCGGACGATACGCGCGACCGCCAGGCATGTTTTCGCAGCCTGCCAGCACGCCGATTACGTTGATGGGCAGCTGAAGCTCCGCAACCATGCGCATGACGCCGTAAACCGCCGCCGCGCCGCACATGTCGTACTTCATCTCGTCCATGCCTTCTGAAGGCTTGATGGAGATACCGCCGGAGTCAAAGGTCAGCCCTTTACCGACGAGCACGATCGGACGCGCGTCTTCAGACGGGTTGCCTTTGTATTCGATGACCGACATCAGGGATTCGTTCTGCGAGCCGTTACCCACCGCCAGATAAGAGTGCATCCCCAGCTCTTTCATCTGCTGTTCGCCGATGACGCGGGTGATGACGTTTTTGCTGTAGGAGTCAGCCAGCTGGCGCGCCTGAGAGGCGAGGTAGGCGGCGTTACAGATGTTTGGCGGCATGTTGCCGAGATCTTTTGCCGCTTTAATACCGGCGGCAATCGCCAGACCATGCTGGATGGCGCGCTCGCCGCTGGTCAGTTCGCGACGGGTTGGCACGTTAAAGACCATTTTGCGCAGCGGGCGACGCGGCTCGCTTTTGTTGGTCTTAAGCTGATCGAAGCTGTAAAGGCTCTCTTTTGCCGTTTCGACGGCCTGACGCACTTTCCAGTAGGTGTTACGGCCTTTGACGTGCAGCTCGGTCAGGAAGCAGACGGCTTCCATTGAACCGGTGTCATTCAGCGTATTAATGGTTTTCTGAATAACCTGCTTATACTGACGTTCATCCAGCTCGCGCTCTTTGCCGCAGCCAATCAGCAGAATACGCTCTGACAGGACGTTCGGAACATGGTGCAGTAACAGCGTCTGCCCAGGTTTGCCTTCCAGTTCGCCACGGCGCAGCAGGGCGCTGATATAGCCGTCACTGATTTTATCGAGTTGCTCGGCGATCGGGGAGAGTCGGCGCGGTTCAAAGACGCCCACAACGATGCAGGCACTCCGCTGTTTCTCCGGGCTACCGCTTTTTACACTGAACTCCATGCACTACGCTCCTGAATCTTAAAGACAACGGCGGCTGCTACGGATAGAATTGAAACCTTTCGTAACTCATGTCCGCTGTTGTGGTGACTTCGTGTTAATCTTACGTTACTACGGTTTCGACACGTCAGAAAAAGTCCTGAAGCGTGAATCCGCCGGATGTTTTAATCTTAGCGACGATTTCGACGACTCAAGAGAATAAATGACGTTTAAGCCATGAAACAAGCGATTTTCCAGCAAAGAGACGGGTTTTTACGGGCGTATTTAAAGTGATAATCATAAGATATCTGGTGCGGGAGACGCTCAAAAGCCAACTGGCGATCCTCTTCATCCTGCTGCTGATTTTTTTCTGTCAGAAGCTGGTTAAGATCCTCGGTGCGGCCGTTGACGGCGAAATTCCAACGAATCTGGTGCTTTCCCTGCTTGGGCTGGGGATCCCGGAAATGGCGCAGCTTATTCTGCCGCTGAGTCTATTCCTCGGCCTGCTGATGACCCTCGGTAAGCTGTACACCGAGAGTGAAATTACGGTGATGCATGCCTGCGGCCTGAGTAAAGCCGTACTGGTGAAAGCGGCGATGATACTGGCGCTGTTCACGGGCATTGTTGCGGCGGTGAATGTGATGTGGGCGGGCCCTATGTCTTCCCGTCATCAGGACGAAGTGCTGGCCGAGGCGAAAGCAAACCCCGGCATGGCGGCGCTCGCGCAGGGGCAGTTCCAGCAGGCGACTGACGGAAACTCCGTGCTGTTTATTGAGAGCGTTGACGGCAGTAAATTCAACGATGTATTTCTGGCGCAGCTGCGTCCTAAAGGTAACGCGCGTCCGTCAGTGGTGGTTGCCGATTCTGGCCAGCTTTCTCAGCGCAAAGACGGTTCTCAGGTCGTCACGCTGAATAAAGGCACCCGTTTCGAAGGCACCGCGATGCTGCGTGACTTCCGTATTACGGATTTCCAGAACTATCAGGCCATTATTGGTCATCAGGCGGTGGCGCTCGATCCGACGGATACCGAGCAAATGGATATGCGCACGCTGTGGAATAGCGATACCGACAGAGCGCGGGCTGAGTTCCACTGGCGTATTACGCTCGTATTCACCGTGTTTATGATGGCACTGATTGTCGTGCCGCTGAGCGTGGTGAACCCGCGCCAGGGTCGCGTGCTCTCTATGCTGCCAGCGATGCTGCTTTACCTGATCTACTTCCTGCTGCAAACCTCGATTCGCTCTAACGGCGCGAAGGGTAAGCTGGATCCGATGGTCTGGACGTGGTTCGTTAACAGCCTGTACATCTTACTGGCGCTGGGATTAAACCTGTGGGATACGGTGCCTGTGCGCCGCATACGTGCCCGATTCTCGCGTAAAGGAGCCATCTAATGCAGGCGTTTGGCGTTCTTGATCGCTATATCGGTAAAACCATTTTCACCACCATCATGATGACGTTGTTCATGCTGGTGTCGCTCTCCGGCATTATCAAATTTGTCGATCAGCTGAAAAAAGCCGGACAGGGCAGCTATGACGCGATGGGGGCGGGGATGTACACCCTGCTCAGCGTGCCAAAAGATGTGCAGATCTTCTTCCCGATGGCGGCTCTGCTGGGCGCGCTGCTGGGGCTGGGGATGCTGGCTCAGCGCAGCGAGCTGGTGGTGATGCAGGCCTCAGGCTTTACCCGTATGCAGGTTGCGCTGTCGGTAATGAAAACCGCAATCCCGCTGGTGCTGTTGACCATGGCGATTGGCGAGTGGGTGGCACCGCAGGGCGAGCAGATGGCGCGTAACTATCGTGCTCAGGCAATGTACGGTGGTTCACTGCTCTCGACTCAGCAAGGTTTATGGGCGAAAGACGGGAAAAACTTCGTCTACATCGAACGGGTAAAGGGTAATGATGAACTGGGCGGGGTGAGCATCTACGCGTTCAACGACCAGCGCCGTCTGGAGTCTGTCCGACACGCCTCTTCCGCGAAGTTTGACGCTGAACATAAGCAGTGGCGTTTGTCGCAGGTTGATGAATCTGACCTGACCGATCCAAAACAGATTACCGGGTCACAGACGGTGACCGGCACCTGGAAGACCAACCTCACGCCGGATAAGCTCGGGGTTGTTGCGCTGGATCCTGACGCGCTCTCTATCAGCGGCTTGCACAACTATGTGAAGTACCTGAAGTCGAGCGGGCAGGATGCCGGACGCTATCAGCTCAACATGTGGAGCAAAATCTTCCAGCCGATGTCCGTGGCGGTGATGATGCTTATGGCGCTGTCGTTTATCTTCGGCCCGCTGCGTAGCGTGCCGATGGGCGTGCGCGTCGTGACCGGTATTAGCTTCGGCTTTGTCTTCTATGTACTCGATCAGATCTTCGGTCCGCTGACGCTGGTTTATGGCATTCCGCCGATTATCGGTGCGCTGCTGCCGAGCGCCAGCTTCTTCCTGATCAGCCTCTGGCTGCTGCTGAAACGCTCCTGATTGACCTCTCCTCGCTTCCGGTGAACCGGAGGCGAGGCTAATCTCCTGTTTCAACCCGCACTTTTTCTCACAACCTTCAACGTCCCGCCTCGAATTTGAGTATTATTGAGCGATAAAGTCGTGAAGGGATCCTCTATGAAGCAAATTCGAATGCTAGCCCAGTACTACGTCGACCTGATGATGAAGCTTGGGCTGGTGCGTTTCTCCATGCTGCTGGCGCTGGCGCTGGTCGTTCTGGCGATTGTCGTGCAGATGGCCGTTACGATGGTTCTGCATGGTCAGGTCGAGAGTATCGACGTTATCCGCTCTATCTTCTTCGGCCTGCTCATTACCCCCTGGGCGGTCTATTTCCTTTCCGTGGTGGTCGAGCAGCTGGAGGAGTCCCGTCAGCGCTTATCAAAACTGGTCGATAAGCTGGAGGAGATGCGCGAGCGCGACCTGAAGCTCAACGTTCAGCTTAAAGACAACATTGCTCAGTTGAATCAGGAAATTTCAGATCGTGAGAAGGCGGAGGCAGAGCGTCAGGCCACGCTGGAACAGCTGAAAATCGAAATGAAAGAGCGCGAGGTGACGCAGATCCAGCTTGAGCAGCAATCCTCCTTCCTGCGTTCGTTCCTGGACGCTTCGCCGGATCTGGTATTCTACCGTAACGAAGATAAAGAATTTTCAGGCTGTAACCGGGCGATGGAGCTCCTGACCGGGAAAAGCGAGAAGCAGCTGATTCACCTCAAGCCGCAGGACGTTTACTCCGAAGAGGCGGCCGCCAAGGTCATGGAGACGGATGAAAAAGTGTTCCGCCATAACGTCTCGCTGACCTACGAACAGTGGCTGGATTACCCAGACGGGCGCAAAGCCTGCTTTGAGATCCGTAAGGTGCCGTACTATGACCGCGTCGGGAAGCGCCACGGCCTGATGGGCTTCGGCCGTGATATTACCGAGCGTAAGCGCTATCAGGATGCGCTGGAGCGCGCCAGCCGCGACAAGACCACCTTCATCTCCACCATCAGCCATGAGCTTCGTACGCCGCTTAACGGCATTGTGGGGCTGAGCCGCATTCTGCTGGATACCGACCTGACCGCAGAGCAGGAAAAATACCTCAAAACGATTCATGTCTCGGCGGTCACGCTGGGTAATATCTTCAACGATATTATTGACATGGATAAGATGGAGCGCCGAAAGGTTCAGCTTGATAATCAGCCGGTTGATTTCACCAGCTTCCTTGCCGATCTGGAAAACTTGTCTGGTCTGCAGGCCCAGCAGAAGGGGCTGAATTTTGTCATGGATCCCACCCTGCCGCTGCCGCATAAAGTGATTACCGACGGCACGCGCCTGCGTCAGATCCTGTGGAATCTCATCAGCAACGCGGTGAAATTTACCCAGAAGGGGCAGGTGGCGGTGCGTATTCGCTATGACGACGGCGACATGCTGCACTTTGAGGTGGAGGACTCCGGGATTGGTATTCCGCAGGAGGAGCAGGACAAGATTTTCGCGATGTACTACCAGGTGAAGGACAGCAACGGTGGAAAACCGGCCACTGGTACCGGAATCGGCCTGGCGGTGTCTAAGCGGCTGGCGAAGAGCATGGGCGGTGACATCACCGTTGCCAGCCAGGCGGGCAAAGGGTCAACCTTCACGCTGACGGTGCATGCGCCGGCGGTGGCGGAAGAGGTAGAGGATACCTTTGAAAATGACGATATGCCGCTGCCTGCGCTGCACGTCCTGTTGGTGGAGGATATTGAGCTTAACGTGATTGTAGCGCGCTCGGTGCTGGAAAAACTGGGCAACAGCGTGGATGTCGCGATGACCGGTAAAGCCGCGCTGGAGATGTTTACACCTGGTGAATATGACCTCGTTCTGCTGGATATCCAGTTGCCGGATATGACCGGGCTGGATATCTCGCGTGAACTGACGCGTCAGTACGCGGCTGATGAACTGCCGCCGCTGGTGGCGCTGACGGCGAACGTGCTGAAAGATAAAAAAGAGTACCTCGACGCCGGTATGGACGATGTACTCAGCAAGCCTCTGGCGGTGCCTGCTCTGACCGCCATGATCAAGAAGTTCTGGGATACCCACGATGAAGAGGAGAGCACCATGACGTCTGTTGATAGCGCAAAAGCCCAAACGATACTCGATACCGCGATGCTGGAGCAGTATATCGATCTGGTCGGCCCGAAACTGATTACCGACGGCCTGGCGGTGTTTGAAAAAATGATGCCGGGTTATCTGAGCGTGCTGGAGTCAAACCTGACGGCGCGTGACCAGAAGGGCATCGTGGAAGAAGGGCATAAAATCAAAGGCGCAGCCGGCTCGGTCGGGTTACGCCACCTGCAGCAGTTGGGTCAACAGATTCAGTCGCCTGATTTACCAGCTTGGGAAGATAACGTTGGTGATTGGGTTGAAGAGATGAAACAAGAGTGGCAGAACGATGTTGCGGTGCTTAAAGCCTGGGTGGATGCCAGAAAAAAATGACCCCGGCTAGACCGGGGTGCGCGAATACTGCGCCAACACCAGGGAAATCGTGGCTGCGCCTGTTTTTTAAAGTAATTTTCTAATGGGCGCCGCCGTAAAAATTTAGGCCGCACGCAGATAAGATAGCAAATCTTAAATGGTTTGTTACATGAATCAGTGAAATGTGTGAAGCATAGCGTTTTAATCAAAATTATTAATGTGCTTCAGCGAGTTGCAAAGAAGGATCGTCAAGATGAAAAAAATTGGTGTTGTCCTGAGCGGATGCGGTGTTTTTGATGGTTCAGAAATACATGAAGCCGTAATCACGCTGCTGGCCCTGACAAAACAGGGAGCAGAGGTTATCTGTTTTGCGCCCGACAAAAATCAGTCGGATGTGATTAACCATCTGACCGGCGAGCCGATGGCCGAAACGCGTAACGTGCTGATTGAAGCCGCGCGTATTGCCCGGGGAGAGATTCATCCGCTGGCGCAGGCAGATGCCGCTGAACTGGATGCGCTCATTGTGCCGGGCGGCTTCGGCGCCGCGAAAAATCTCAGCACCTTTGCTGCCGAGGGTGCCGCATGCACGGTGGACCCTGATCTCAAAGCGCTGACGCTGGCGATGCATGCCGCGGGCAAGCCGCTGGGCTTTATCTGTATTGCACCGGCCATGCTGCCAAATATTTTCGATTTTCCGTTACGGCTGACGATCGGAACCGATATTGATACCGCAGAGGTCGTCGAGGATATGGGGGGTGAACACGTTCCGTGTCCGGTCGATGACATTGTGGTGGATGAAGACAACAAAATTGTCACCACGCCCGCGTATATGCTGGCGAAGAATATTGCGGAAGCCGCCGTGGGCATTGAAAAGCTGGTCGCCCGAGTGCTGGTGCTGACGGAATGAGGCGTCAGTCTTCCGCAGGCGCATGGGTGAAACGCCTTCTTTTACGCATCGTTCTCGTCCTGGCGGTGTTCTGGGGGGGCGGCCTGGCCGTGTTCAGCATTTTGCCGGTACCGTTTTCAGCGGTCATGGTTGAGCGCCAGCTTAGCGCGTGGTTCTCCGGTGATTTCGGCTATGTTGCCCATTCTGACTGGGTGAGCATGGATGAAATTTCTCCGTTCATGGGGCTGGCGGTTATCGCGGCGGAAGATCAAAAATTCCCGCAGCACTGGGGGTTTGATGTGGCCGCGATCGAAAAGGCGCTGGCCCATAACGAACGTCACGAAAACCGCGTGCGCGGTGCGTCAACGCTGTCGCAGCAGACGGCTAAAAACCTGTTCCTGTGGGATGGCCGAAGCTGGGTGCGAAAAGGGCTGGAAGCGGGCCTGACCCTGGGAATGGAAACGGTCTGGAGCAAAAAGCGTATTCTGACCGTTTACCTTAATATCGCCGAGTTCGGCGACGGGGTATTTGGTGTCGAAGCTGCATCACAACGCTATTTTAATAAACCTGCCAGCAGGCTGAGCATGTCGGAGGCGGCGCTGCTCGCGGCTGTTCTGCCTAATCCTGTCCGCTTCAAGGCCAGCGCCCCGTCAGGGTACGTGCGAAGCCGTCAGGCGTGGATCATGCGCCAGATGCGCCAGCTGGGTGGGGAAGGGTTTATGGAGAGAAATGCGTTAATGTAGGGCGGGTAAGCGCAGCGCCACCCGCCAGAATAGCAGGCCTAATCTTCGTCGAACCCGGCGTTAAACAGCGCAACTACCGCTGCCAGAGCTTCCTCTTCCTGAGGACCGGTGGCTTCAACCTCAATCTGACGCCCTTTGGCGGAGTCCAGCATCAGCAGCGCAATCACGCTGTTGGCTTCCGCTTCGGTGCCTTCGTCATTACGCAGCAGCACTTCTGCATCGAAACCCTGCATCAGCTCAAACAGCTTCATCGCCGGGCGTGCATGCATGCCCAGCTTATTGGTGATCTCAACGGTTTGTTTTACGGTCATGTTTTACGTTTTTCCAGCGTGCGATGACGGGACTGAACGTTCTTACCGCGCGAGCGGAAATAGTCGGCCAGCTGTTCGGCGATGTAGACCGAACGATGTTTACCGCCGGTACAGCCAATCGCCACTGTCAGGTAGCTACGATTGTTTGTCTCCAGCATAGGTAACCATAGCTCAAGGTAGCTTCGCGTCTGGTAGATAAAATTGTGAACTTCTGTGTGTCGGTCGAGGAACGCCGCCACGGGCTTATCCAGACCGGTCATTGGACGCAGTTTAGGATCCCAGTGCGGGTTCGGCAGGAAGCGCACGTCGAAAACATAGTCCGCATCAATCGGAATACCGTGCTTAAAGCCGAAGGATTCGAACACCATCGTCAGCTCGCGCTCGCGTTTGCCCAGCAGCCGGGTTCGCAGCATTTCCGCCAGCTCGTGAACGGACATCTCTGAGGTGTCGACAATCAGATCGGCACGAGAGCGCAGCGGCTCAAGCAGATCGCTCTCTTCGTCGATGGCGCTCTCCAGCGAGAGATTCTTGCTGGAAAGCGGGTGCAGACGACGGGTGTCGCTGTAGCGGCGGATCAGGGTATTGCGGTCGGCATCAAGGAACAGCAGCTGAGGCGAAAACGCGTCAGGCAGGTTACTCATTGCCTGTTCGAAGATCTCTGGCGATTCCGGCATGTTACGAACGTCGATACTGACGGCGGCGGAGGTTTGTCTCTCCGCTAACGTGCGTGCCAGATCGGGCAATAACACGACCGGCAGGTTATCGACGCAGTAAAAACCCATGTCTTCCAGCGCGCGCAGGGCAACGGATTTCCCCGACCCTGAACGACCGCTGACAATCATCAGCACCATGTTCCGTTTCTCCTCAGGACAACAGATGTGAAGGCCATCACCTGGTTATGCGTCATCCTGATTGCCTTCTGCTTCAGTGATAATTTGATAAAGCTCTTCATCACTTTGGGCTGAGCGCAGTCGACGGCAGATGGTTTTATCCGCCAGACGTTTAGCAACCAGCGAAAGCGTATGCAGGTGGGTCTTGGTCTGGTCTGCAGGCACCAACAGCGCGAAGAGGAGATCGACGGGCTGGTTATCAATGGCGTCAAAAGCGATTGGGGTTTCCAGTTGCACAAACACACCGACGGCACGCAGGGTGTCCTCTTCCAGCTTGCCGTGCGGGATCGCGATGCCGTTGCCTATACCGGTACTGCCCATCTTTTCACGGGTCAGAATGGCTTCGAACACCACCTGCGGCGGCAGGCCCAGCTGTTTTGCAGCTAATTCACTGATGATCTCCAGCGCACGTTTTTTGCTCTGGCAGTGAACGGCACTGCGGGTACATTCCTGGTTAAGGACATTGCTCAGTTGAAGAGCGGAATCGTTGTTCATCATAATTTCACCTAAGCGCTAACTGTACAAATGGCCCGTTGTGTTTCACAACAGGCCGTCCTGCACCCGTTAACTGCCCGGACAATTAGTGTTGTTTCAGTTTATCTTTATGTTTATTGAGCTGTCGCGCAAGCTTGTCAATCAAGCCGTCGATAGCCGCGTACATGTCTTGCCCTTCCGCACTGGCATGGAGTTCACCCCCGTTTACATGCAGGGTTGCATCCGAGATATGAGTCACTTTCTCCACTTTTAACACAACGTAGACCTGATTGATCCTTTCGAAATACTGCTCGAGTTTCGCGAACTTAGCGTTCACGAAGTCACGTAAAGCCTCAGTAATCTCGACGTTATGTCCTGTGATATTGAGCTGCATAGTGTCTTCCTTATCGGTTGTGTCAGACCAGCTGTTTACGCTGGTTAGACGGCGGAATGGATAAAGACTCTCGATACTTCGCAACAGTACGACGTGCCACCATAATACCCTGATCGGACAGCATGGTGGTCAACTTACTGTCACTTAGTGGCTTCGCGGGGTTCTCCGCGGCGATCAACTTCTTCACCAGGGCGCGAATCGCCGTTGAGGAGGCTTCGCCGCCACCCTCGGTGTTCACGTGGCTGGAGAAGAAATACTTAAGCTCAAAAATACCGCGCGGACTGTGCAGATACTTCTGCGTAGTAACGCGGGAAATAGTGGATTCATGCATCTCGACGGCCTGGGCGATATCCGCCAGCACCATCGGCTTCATATACTCTTCGCCCTGCTCAAAGAAGGCCTGCTGCTGTTCGACGATGCAGCGGCTCACGCGAAGCAGGGTATCATTCCGGCTCTCCACGCTCTTGATCAGCCATCGCGCTTCCTGAAGATTGCTGCGAATATATTGATTGTCAGAGTCGTTGCGCGCGCTAGTACACATGGAGGCGTACTGCTGGTTGATTTGCAGGCGAGGGATGCTGTCAGAGTTCAGTTCAACGACCCAGCGGTCATTGTGTTTTCTGACCAGCACGTCCGGGATAACGTACTCGGGTTCGCTGGTCTGGATCGACTGACCGGGACGCGGATCGAGGGACTGGATCAGATTTACCGCCTCTTTCAGCACCTCTTCCTTCAGGCGCGTGACGCGCATCAGGGTGCGGAAATCGTGGTTAGCCAGAAGATCCAGATGATCGCTGATGATTAAGCGTGCCTCGTCGAGCCACGGCGTCTCTTTGCTGAACTGAGAAAGCTGGATCAGCAGACAGTCACGCAGGTCCTTCGCGGCCACCCCGACCGGATCGAAGCGCTGAATGCGTTTCAGTACCGCTTCAATCTCCTCAATCTCAATCTCTTCATCGCCCATGCTTTCCAGAATGTCGTCCAGCGTGACGGTCAAATAACCGGTGTCATCAACGGCGTCGACAATCGACGTGGCAATAGCGCGGTCGGTATCGGAGAAGGGGGTAAGCTCTACCTGCCACATCAGGTAATCCTGCAGCGACTGGGTGGTTTCGCCCTGGTAGACCGGTAGCTCGTCGTCCTGGTAGTCTGCACGCGTGCCGGAAGGGGTCCCGGCGGTATAGATTTCATCCCAGCTGGCATCCAGCGGAAGCTCGTCCGGCATCTCTTTTTGTTCGAGTGCATCCGCGGTGTCGAGCGCTTCTGTGTCCTGTGACTGCTGGGTATCTACCTCGTCATGAAGATCGGCTTGCTCCAGCAGGGGATTGCTGTCCAGCGCCTGCTGGAGCTCCTGCTGGAGTTCTAAGGTGGACAGTTGCAACAGACGAATTGCCTGCTGTAACTGCGGCGTCATCGCCAGCTGTTGGCTGAGCCTTAATTGCAAACCTTGCTTCATGTTCAGAGCATTTTTCTCCGGTTCGGCGTTACGTTACCTCTACCCTATCAGAGTCTGAAGTCTTCCCCAAGATAGACGCGCTTAACATGATCGTCTTCGAGGATCTGCTGCGGCGTACCGTGAGCGATCAGATTGCCCTGGCTCACGATATACGCGCGTTCACATACCGCCAGCGTTTCACGAACGTTGTGGTCTGTGATCAGCACGCCAAGTCCGCTGTCACGCAGATGCTCGATAATGCGTTTAATGTCGATAACGGAGATCGGGTCAACGCCCGCAAACGGTTCATCCAGAAGGATAAACTTCGGATTGGCGGCCAGCGCGCGCGCAATCTCAACACGACGGCGTTCCCCCCCGGACAAGGCCTGGCCCAGGCTGTCGCGCAGGTGTTCGATATGAAACTCTTCCATAAGCTCGTTGGCGCGATCCTGACGCTGTTCGTTGGTCAGGTCGTCGCGAATTTGCAGGACTGCCATCAGGTTATCAAAGACGCTCAGACGACGGAAAATAGAGGCTTCCTGCGGCAGATAGCCGATGCCACGGCGCGCGCGCGCGTGCAGCGGCAGCAGGCTGATATCTTCATCGTCAATAATAATGTTGCCGGCATCGCGCGGCACAATACCCACCACCATGTAGAAGGTGGTGGTTTTACCCGCACCGTTCGGGCCAAGCAGGCCCACAATTTCGCCGGAGTTGACGGTCAGACTGACATCTTCTACGACACGGCGGCCCTTATAGGCCTTCGCGAGATTTTTTGCAGTTAATGTTGCCATAGCGAATTAGTTACTCTTCTTCTGTGCCGGGGCTTGGCCCTTGCCTTTGTCCTGCAGCTGCGACGGAACCAGCACGGTGGTTACGCGTTTGCCTTTCTCGCTGGAGGCCTGCATTTTTTGCTCTTTCACCAGATAAGTAATCTGGTCACCGGTAATATTGCTGTCCAGCTGTTCCAGATACGCGTTTCCGGTCAGGATGACCAGGTCCTTCGCCAGCTCATAGTGCATATGCGAGGCGTGGCCCTTCACCGGCTTGCCGTTGTCCTGCATCTGGTAGAAGGTGGCCGGGTTGCCGTAACCATCAATGATCTCTTTGCCCTGCTCGCCGCCCGGACGGGTAACGACCACTTTATCGGCGTTAATTTTGATGGTCCCCTGAGTCATGACGACGTTACCCGTGAAGGTGACGACGTTACCCTGCATATCGAGAGACTGAGTGTCGGACTCGATATGGATCGGCTGGTCGGTATCGCCCGTTACAGCAAGCGCGGGGAGACTGGCCGCCAGCATCGCGCTGGCGATAATTACTTTAAGGCTGAGTTTGTTTGTTTTGAATTTCATAGGAGGTTCTAACCTTTTCAATCAGCTCGGCGTTCTTGCTGCGTAAGTTCCCGCGCATTCTTAAACCGCTGGAATTAAATGTTGTGCCATACAGTGTGACCAGATCCTGCGACGTCACGTCCTGGGTTACCAGGTTGATCTGGGCATTATCCGTCGTAATTTTTCGCAGTTGCGAGTCAGCGGTCAGGGCGTTGACTTCAACGTGGCCATACAGATAAAGCATACGGTCATTTGTCAGTTTGGCCCGATCTGACTTAATTGACCACGTCGGCACTTTGTCTTTATCGAAAGTGGTCATGACAGGTTGGGTAAACCACGAAACGCCGTCATCGGAAAAGTATTCAACGTGCTGGGCAATCAGGCGATAATTCAGCGCACCTTCCGGGCTATAGACCACGGTGTCGCTGTGATCGCTTTTATAGGTTGGATCGTTATTGTTGACGACTTCCGTTTGCGTATCGTCGCGATCGGCAAGGTTCACGCCAATCAATACCAGTGCGACAAGCGAAAGCAGAATGATAACCCAACGTCTGGTTTTACTCATATCGATTGCCCTTTGGCTTCATCAAGCTTGCCCTGCGCCAGCAGAAGCAGATCGCAGACTTCACGGACGGCACCCCGGCCACCGTTGATGTGGGTAACGTAGTCAGCGCGCGGGATCAACAGCGGATGAGCATCAGCAACCGCGATGCTGAGACCGACTTCAGCCATCACCGGCCAGTCAATCAGGTCGTCCCCGACGTAGGCCACGTTTTCCGGTGCGATAGCCAGTTTACCCAGTAAATCATTGAACGCTGCCATCTTATCGGATTGACCCTGGTAAAGATGGGTAATGCCTAAGGTTTCACAGCGGTCTTCTACCAGTTTAGCTTTTCGTCCGGTGATGATAGCAACCTCAATACCCGAGGTGAGCGCACAGCGGATACCGTAGCCATCGCGAACGTTAAACGCTTTCAGCTCTTCACCATTATTGCCCATGTAAATCAGGCCATCGGAAAGTACGCCATCCACATCCAGAATGAGCAGACGAATATTTTCCGCCTTTGCCATCATCTGGGTACTGACCGGACCATAACAGGTTGCAAGGGATGCACCCGCATTACTCATTGTCTTATCCTTTATTACACTACGCCAGCGCGCAGCAGATCATGCATATGTACCACACCCAGCAACTGGTCGCCATCGGCAACCATAACGGAGGTGATATGGCGGGACTGCATCAGGTTCAGTACATCCACGGCCAGCGTTCCCGGACGCACGCGAATGCCGCCGGGCGTCATCACATCGGCAATGCCGAGCGTGCGGACATCTACACCCATGTCGAACACGCGACGCAGGTCGCCATCGGTGAAGATCCCCTCAATTTTCATCAGATCGTCGCACACGACCGTCATACCCAGATTCTTACGGGTGATTTCCAGCAGCGCATCACGCAGGGAGGCTTCTTTGCTGACGTGAGGGATCTCATCCCCGGTGTGCATAATATCGTTTACCCGCAGCAGCAGCTTGCGCCCCAGCGCGCCGCCCGGATGGGAGAGCGCGAAATCTTCCGGCGTAAAACCGCGGGCTTCAAGCAGCGCGACGGCAAGCGCATCGCCCATGACCAGCGCGGCGGTGGTGCTGGATGTTGGCGCCAGGCCGAGCGGGCAGGCCTCTTTCGGTACTTTAACGCACAGATGAATATCGGCTGCACGTGCCATGCTACTTTCCGGACGGCTGGTCATGCAAATCAGCGGCACCTGCAGACGCTTCAGTACGGGGATCAATGCCAGAATTTCATTGGACTCACCGGAGTTGGACAGCGCGATAACGACATCCTGCGGCGTGACCATCCCCAGGTCGCCGTGCGCGGCTTCCCCCGGGTGTACAAAGAAGGACGAGGTTCCGGTGCTGGCAAACGTTGCCGCCATTTTGCGCCCAATGTGGCCGGACTTGCCCATCCCCATCACCACGACTTTCCCGGCACAGTAGAATATCTTCTCACATGCCAGACTAAAATCCTGATTAATGTACTGATCTAACTGCGCCAGACCTTCACGTTCAATCTCCAGAACCTCTTTGCCTGCTTTCTGAAAGTCAAAACCCGGCTGCAATTCTATTTGCGACATAATGCGTTTCCGTTTACCCAGAGAGAAGAGGCGAGAGCCAGTACAGCATCGCCATCCATACGATAAATCCACCCGTCAGCAGCGCGCCTGCGCCTTTGCCGATCTGGCGTTGCCGCCGCCAGCAGAGCAGGGCAAATATCACGCTGACCAGCAACATCACCCCGTAATCGCGTGAAAACGCCAGAGGATTAAACGGCCCCGGCGTAATCAGAGCCGGCAGGCCCATGACAATCGCGATATTAAATATGTTGGAGCCGATGATATTACCAATGGCGATGTCATCTTCCCCTTTACGCGCCCCCGCAATGGCGGTGGCCAGCTCCGGCAGGCTGGTGCCGATAGCAATAACCGTCAGGCCAATCGTCAGTTCGCTCATGGCGAAATAGTTCGCCAGTACCGTCGCGTTATCCACGACCATGCGCGTTGCCATCGGCATAATGATCAGCGCAACGCCAAGCCAGAGGAGGGCGACCGGCAGCGTGCCTTCCCGCGGGAGTTCGGCAACCTGTTCACGCGTCAGGCTATCCTGACCCTGTTTTTCCGCCTGGCGGGCAATTTTAACACTATACAGTAACCAGATGACGGCCAGCGCCAGCAGGAAAATGCCGTCGCTATAGCTCAATACGCCATCATAAAATACGCACCCTGCCAGCAGGCTTACGACTAACATTAGCGGCAATTCACGGCGCAGAACATCAGAATGCACGCGAAATGGATGGAGCAGTGCCGCAAGGCCTAAAATCAGTAATATATTGACGATGTTAGAGCCAATCGCGGTGCCAATTGCCAGGTCTAACTGACCATGCAGCGACGCCGAGACGGAGACGATGATTTCAGGAAGTGACGTGCCAACGCTGACCACGGTCATCCCGATGACTACAGGCGGTACACCCGTCAGGCGACACAGGATAGATGCAGCAAAGACTAAACGGTCAGCACTGTAGACCACTAACAGTAAACCAATGATTAACAGTGCTGTTGCTAAAAGCATCAAAAGTCCTTTCTTCAGGTATACTTGTCGGTCCATCGCGCGGGAATGGCTGGACTGCATACGGTCTGAGGCGTAACGAATTCCTAATTTTGACTTTATGCGCCGGAAAAGTAAAACAAATGCCAGCTTTCGCTAACCTCAACGGCTAATATTCTGTAAAAATGCGGGGTTAAGGGCTGATTCAGGCTGCACGTCTTAACGTGAGCAGGGTAAGAAAGGAACTATAAATGAGCCAAACGATGGCGAATATCGTCGATGTCCGCGGTGTGAGTTTTTCTCGCGGCAATCGACTGATATTCGATGATATTTCGTTGACCGTACCGCGTGGCAAAATCACCGCCATCATGGGGCCGTCCGGGATCGGTAAAACGACCCTCCTGCGCCTTATTGGTGGTCAGATCCCACCGGATAGCGGTGAAATCCTCTTCGATGGCGAAAACGTCCCGAAGATGTCGCGCTCGCGCCTGTATACTGTCCGCAAACGTATGAGTATGCTCTTTCAGTCGGGGGCGTTGTTCACCGACATGAACGTCTTTGATAACGTGGCCTATCCGCTGCGTGAGCATACCAGCCTGCCGCCTGAGCTGCTGAAAAGCACGGTGATGATGAAGCTTGAAGCTGTGGGGTTGCGGGGAGCCGCGAAGCTAATGCCTTCGGAGCTGTCCGGCGGGATGGCGCGCCGCGCCGCGCTGGCGCGAGCTATTGCATTAGAGCCCGATTTAATCATGTTCGACGAACCGTTCGTCGGGCAGGATCCCATCACGATGGGCGTGCTGGTAAAGCTCATCTCTGAACTGAACAGCGCGCTCGGCGTCACCTGTATCGTGGTGTCTCACGATGTACCGGAAGTGTTGAGCATTGCCGATTACGCCTATATCGTGGCGGACAAAAAGATCGTTGCACACGGCAGTGCCCAGGCGCTGCAGGAAAATTGCGATCCACGCGTGCGGCAGTTCCTCGACGGTATTGCTGACGGACCCGTACCGTTCCGCTACCCGGCGGGCGATTATCGTGACGATTTACTGGGAATAGGGAGTTAAGCCACTCATGCTGTTAAATGCGTTGGCCGCTCTCGGACACCGTGGCATAAAAACCATCAGGACGTTCGGGCGTGCCGGATTGATGTTATTCAACGCGCTGGTCGGCAAGCCGGAGTTTAGCAAGCACGCCCCTCTGCTGGTGCGTCAGCTTTATAATGTCGGCGTACTGTCGATGCTCATCATTATTGTTTCCGGTCTGTTTATCGGCATGGTGCTTGGGCTGCAGGGCTACCTTGTTCTGACAACCTACAGTGCGGAAACCAGCCTCGGAATGTTGGTGGCGCTTTCGCTGCTGCGCGAATTGGGTCCGGTTGTGGCGGCACTGCTGTTTGCCGGACGCGCTGGGTCGGCATTAACGGCTGAGATTGGCCTGATGCGTGCCACCGAGCAGCTCTCCAGCATGGAGATGATGGCGGTCGATCCGCTGCGTCGCGTGATCTCGCCGCGTTTCTGGGCGGGGGTGATCTCGCTCCCGCTACTGACTATTCTGTTTGTCGCCGTGGGGATCTGGGGCGGTTCGCTGGTTGGGGTCCACTGGAAAGGCATCGATGCCGGCTTCTTCTGGTCCGCGATGCAGGACGCCATCGACCTGCGAATGGATCTGGTTAACTGCCTGATTAAAAGCGTGGTGTTTGCCATTACGGTCACCTGGATTGCATTGTTCAATGGTTACGATGCCATCCCGACCTCGGCGGGCATTAGCCGTGCAACTACACGTACTGTCGTACATTCGTCGCTGGCCGTACTGGGCCTGGATTTTGTGCTCACCGCACTGATGTTTGGGAATTGAGTTCATGCAAACGAGAAAAAATGAAATTTGGGTCGGCGTTTTCCTGCTGCTGGCGCTGCTGGCGGCGCTGTTTATCTGCCTGAGAGCGGCGGATATCACCTCAGTACGCACCGAGCCGACGTATCGCATCTATGCCACGTTCGATAACATCGGCGGGCTGAAGGCGCGTTCACCGGTCCGCATTGGCGGCGTGGTGATCGGCCGCGTATCTGACATTACGCTCGATGAGAAAACGTATCTGCCGCGCGTTGCGATGGATATCGAAGAACGTTACAACCACATTCCGGACACCAGCTCCCTTTCTATCCGTACTTCCGGCCTGCTGGGTGAACAATATCTGGCACTTAACGTCGGCTTTGAAGATCCTGAGCTGGGAACGACTATCCTTAAAGACGGTAGCGTTATCCAGGATACGAAGTCCGCGATGGTGCTGGAGGACATGATTGGTCAGTTCCTTTACAACAGTAAAGGGGATGATAAAAAGTCTGACGATGCCCCTGCGCAGAGTGAAGACCATACCAACGTTGCGCCGACCCCTGGTGCTGCGAATTAATTCAGGAGAAGTCATTCATGTTTAAACGACTGTTAATGGTTGCCATGCTGGTCATTGCCCCTCTCACTGCGGCACATGCTGCGGATCAGAGCAACCCGTACAAACTGATGGACGAAGCTGCGAAGAAAACCTTCGACCGTCTCAAAAACGAACAGCCAAAAATTCGCGCGAATCCTGACTATCTGCGTGACGTGGTTGACCAGGAACTGCTGCCGTATGTGCAGATCAAATATGCGGGAGCGTTGGTGCTCGGCCGCTATTACAAAGACGCCACCCCGGCGCAGCGTGAGGCCTATTTTGCCGCATTCCGTGAATACCTGAAGCAGGCTTACGGCCAGGCGCTGGCGATGTACCACGGTCAGACCTATCAGATCGCCCCGGAGCAGCCGCTGGGTGATGCGACCATCGTGCCTATTCGCGTAACGATCATCGATCCTAACGGCCGTCCGCCGGTGCGCCTGGATTTCCAGTGGCGTAAAAACAGCCAGACCGGCCACTGGCAGGCGTATGACATGATCGCCGAAGGCGTAAGCATGATCACCACTAAACAAAACGAGTGGAGCGACCTGCTGCGCACCAAGGGCATTGATGGCCTGACCGCACAGCTGCAGTCCATTGCTCGTCAGAAAATTACCCTGGACGAGAAGAAGTAATGTCGCAGCAACTCCGCTGGTCGCGTGAAGGTGAGACGTTAAGGCTGTCCGGTGAGCTGGACCAGGATCTGCTGAACCCACTGTGGGATAAACGCCAGGAGGCGATGCAGGGCGTGACGCTTATCGACTTAACCGACGTCACGCGGGTGGATACGGCAGGCGTTGCGCTGCTCGCCCATCTGGTTGCCGTGGGCAAAAAGCAGGGAACAAGCGTCATGCTTCATGGCGCGAGTGACAATGTCGTTACCCTTGCGCAACTCTACAATCTGCCTCAGGACGTACTGCCTCGTTAATATTTTCAGTGCGTTACTTCCGAAAGCCCTGACAGTTTCATCGTCGGGGCTTTTTGCTTGTTTAAGACGACGCCACTTTGCTCTAAGATGTTGGGCTTGTTTTCACTATCAGATGATTAAGAGCCCATGGAAAATCATGAAATCCAGACAGTGCTGATGAATGCACTCTCCCTTCAGGAAGCCCACGTCACTGGCGATGGCAGTCACTTCCAGGTTATTGCTGTGGGTGAGATGTTCGACGGTATGAGCCGTGTGAAGAAGCAGCAGGCTGTGTACGCGCCGCTGATGGAATATATTGCGGATAACCGCATCCACGCCCTGTCGATTAAAGCGTTCACCCCGCAAGAGTGGGCACGCGATCGCAAACTAAACGGTTTTTGAGCTGAGGGCGACAGGCCCGCAGCACGGTTGAATTTATAAGAGAGCACACAATGGATAAATTTCGTGTACAGGGGCCAACGCGTCTCCAGGGCGAAGTCACAATTTCTGGCGCGAAGAACGCCGCGCTGCCAATCCTCTTTGCTGCGCTGCTCGCGGAAGAGCCGGTAGAAATTCAGAACGTACCGAAGCTGAAAGATATCGACACGACCATGAAGTTGCTCACCCAGTTGGGCACTAAAGTTGAGCGCAACGGTTCCGTCTGGATCGACGCCAGCAACGTGAACAACTTCTCTGCGCCTTACGATCTGGTTAAAACCATGCGTGCATCTATCTGGGCGCTTGGCCCGCTGGTGGCACGTTTCGGTCAGGGTCAGGTTTCGCTGCCGGGCGGTTGCGCCATCGGCGCGCGTCCGGTTGACCTGCATATCTTTGGCCTGGAGAAACTGGGTGCAGAGATCAAGCTGGAAGAGGGTTACGTTAAGGCCTCCGTCAACGGTCGTCTGAAAGGCGCGCACATTGTCATGGACAAAGTGAGCGTAGGCGCTACCGTCACCATCATGTCTGCGGCAACGCTGGCAGAAGGTACCACCATCATCGAAAACGCCGCGCGCGAACCGGAGATCGTGGATACCGCCAATTTCCTCGTGGCGCTGGGCGCGAAGATTTCCGGCCAGGGTACTGACCGCATCACCATTGAAGGCGTTGAGCGTCTGGGCGGCGGTGTGTATCGCGTTCTGCCGGACCGTATCGAAACCGGCACCTTCCTGGTGGCTGCGGCGATCTCTGGCGGTAAGATTGTCTGCCGTAATGCACAGCCAGACACTCTGGATGCCGTTCTGGCGAAGCTGCGTGAAGCGGGTGCCGATGTTGAAACTGGTGAAGACTGGATCAGCCTCGACATGCACGGCAAGCGTCCTAAAGCGGTGACCGTGCGTACGGCTCCGCATCCGGCATTCCCGACCGATATGCAGGCACAGTTCACTCTGCTGAACCTGGTTGCCGAAGGAACCGGTGTGATTACCGAGACGATTTTCGAAAACCGTTTTATGCACGTACCGGAACTGATCCGTATGGGTGCACATGCTGAGATCGAAAGTAATACCGTGATTTGCCATGGCGTTGAGAAACTGTCCGGTGCTCAGGTAATGGCAACGGATCTGCGTGCGTCTGCAAGCCTGGTGCTGGCGGGCTGTATCGCGGAAGGCACAACGGTGGTGGATCGTATTTATCACATCGATCGTGGCTATGAACGTATTGAAGACAAACTGCGCGCGCTGGGTGCCAATATCGAGCGTGTGAAGGGCGAGTAATCGTTCCGGCAGCCCCCTGCCAGAAATGACCGGGGGGTTGCTATTCCTGTCAAAAAACCGTTATCCCTGCGGTTCTGTTTTTGCTTTTCTCTGGCGCATCATGCGCGTTCTGTCGATAAATTCATGAGTAACAGGATCGTGATAACGTGAAGGCCAGATCACCCACGGGTGCGTTTCCAGCGCCGTCGCGATAATCAATTCTCCCTTTGGCCAGGGGCGGGTCAGGGCGTTGGCCAGGGTGGAAGAACTCAGACCATGGCGGCGGGACTCTGCTGCAAGTGACGTACCTCTTTTGCGCAGTGCCGCAATGATATCTGCCGTATGCCAGTCGATAAATTTCGTATCCATAACGCTGTCCTTAAGTTCGGATTCACCTACGCCGTTTCTTCTGAAACGACTGGCTTACTATACCCATTTCGACTTCTTGTTCTAAAAAGTTCGCGTTACTTGAAGGGATATTCAGAATAAGACATGGCTTTATTCATGCGGGCTTTAACCCGATTCATTTACATGAATGCGGAATTTACTGGTGCGTTTTTGAACCTCCCCGCGATGGATACGGGGAGGTGGGTGCAAGATTAACGGTCGCGTTGAACAGCGATGTGGGCAAGACCAATCAGAGCATCGCGCCATGGGCTGTCTGGAATAACCTGGAGAGCTTCGATGGCTTTGTCAGCCTCTTCTTCAGCACGCTGACGCGTCCATTCCAGCGAGCCGCAGATAGCCATCGTTTCCAGTACCGGTTCCAGAAGATGGCGGCCATTTCCCTGTTCGATCGCCTCACGGATCATTTTCGCCTGGTCGGCCGTTCCGTTACGCATCGCGTGAAGCAGCGGCAGGGTCGGTTTGCCTTCGTTCAGGTCATCGCCAACGTTTTTGCCGAGCGTTTCGCCGTCCGCGCTGTAGTCCAGCAAATCATCAATCAGCTGGAAGGCAGTACCCAGGTAGCGCCCATAATCCTGCAGTCCTTTTTCCTGCGCCTCGGAACAGCCAGCCAGGATGCCGGAACACTGGGCTGCCGCTTCAAACAGGCGCGCTGTTTTGCTGTAGATAACGCGCATGTAGTTTTCTTCGGTGATATCGGGGTCATTGACGTTCATCAGCTGCAGCACTTCGCCTTCAGCGATGACGTTGACGGCTTCGGACATCACCTCGAGCACTTTCAGAGAGCCCAGGCTGGTCATCATCTGGAAGGCGCGGGTATAGATAAAGTCCCCGACCAGAACGCTGGCGGCGTTCCCGAAGGCAGCGTTTGCCGTGGCTTTGCCACGACGCATATCGGATTCATCCACAACATCGTCATGCAGAAGCGTCGCGGTGTGAATAAATTCGATCAGCGCGGCGATCGTCACGTGGGCATTTCCCTGATAGCCAACGGCTCTGGCAGCCAGAATGGCAATCATCGGGCGAATGCGTTTACCGCCGCCGCTGACAATGTAATAGCCCAACTGATTGATCAGCTGAACGTCAGAGTTGAGTTGCTCCAGGATTGCTGCATTTACACCCGCCATATCTTGCGCGGTTAACTCGTTGATTTTTTCTAAATTCATCGCAAAAGCCGGGCTTTATATCCTGTTGATCCCATCTTCAATGGGGTAACGAAGGGTTTCGGTTTATCAATAGTAGTGCTGATTGTACTGAAAAAACGGCTCAGATAAACGTTACCGTACGTGTTGTGTTTTTTTTCTTCATGTATTGACGGTAGCACTTGTCAAAGGCTCGCGTTTTGCGTAATATTCGCGCCCTATTGTGAATATTTATAGCGCACTCTGATTCATACGAGGACGTGCGCGGAAGCGGAGTTTATATGTACGCGGTTTTCCAAAGTGGTGGTAAACAACACCGAGTAAGCGAAGGTCAGACCGTTCGCCTGGAAAAGCTGGACATCGCAACTGGCGAATCTGTTGAGTTCGCAGAAGTTCTGATGATCGCAAACGGTGAAGAAGTCAAAATCGGCGTTCCTTTCGTTGATGGCGGCGTTATCAAAGCTGAAGTTGTTGCACACGGTCGTGGCGAGAAAGTTAAAATCGTTAAGTTTCGTCGTCGTAAACACTACCGTAAGCAGCAGGGCCACCGTCAGTGGTTCACTGATGTGAAAATTACTGGCATCAGCGCCTAAGACCTGAGGAGAGATTTAAATGGCACATAAAAAGGCTGGCGGCTCCACACGTAACGGTCGCGATTCAGAAGCTAAACGCCTGGGCGTTAAGCGTTTCGGTGGCGAATCCGTTCTGGCGGGTAGCATCATCGTTCGTCAACGTGGTACCAAATTCCACGCTGGCAACAACGTAGGTTGCGGTCGTGACCACACTCTGTTTGCTAAAGCAGACGGTAAAGTGAAATTTGAAGTTAAAGGCCCGAACAACCGTAAATACATCAGCATCGTTGCTGAGTAAGGTTTTCTCGGTCCGGTAACGGATTAAAGCCCCGCAACGTGTTGCGGGGCTTTTTACATTGGAAACCCGGAAAATTTTCTGTAGGGAAAACGGGCATGAAGCAGCAGGCCGGCATTGGTATTCTTTTGGCGCTCACGACCGCAATGTGCTGGGGTGCGCTGCCAATTGCAATGAAGCAGGTACTGGAAGTGATGGAGCCGCCTACGGTGGTCTTTTATCGCTTTCTGATGGCAAGCATTGGTCTCGGGACCATCCTTGCAGTTAAAGGCAAGCTTCCACCGCTACGGCTCTTCCGCAAACCTCGATGGCTGGTGTTACTGGCCATTGCGACGGGCGGTCTGTTCGGTAACTTTATCCTGTTCAGCTCTTCCCTGCAGTATTTGAGCCCTACGGCGTCTCAGGTGATTGGTCAGCTTTCGCCTGTGGGCATGATGGTCGCTAGCGTGTTCATCCTCAAAGAGAAGATGCGCGGGACGCAGATTATCGGGGCAAGCATGCTGCTATGCGGCCTGGTGATGTTCTTCAACACCAGCCTGATCGAGATTTTTACCCGGCTTACGGACTACACCTGGGGCGTGATCTTCGGCGTGGGTGCAGCAACGGTCTGGGTGAGCTATGGCGTCGCGCAAAAGGTGTTATTGCGTCGCCTGGCCTCACAGCAGATCCTTTTTTTGCTGTACACTTTGTGTACAGTGGCATTATTGCCGTTAGCGAAGCCGGGCGTCATTACCCAGCTGAGCGACTGGCAACTGGCGTGCCTCATTTTTTGTGGGCTTAACACGCTGGTCGGTTATGGCGCGCTGGCGGAAGCGATGGCGCGCTGGCAGGCAGCACAGGTGAGCGCATTGATCACGCTTACCCCGCTGTTTACGCTGTTATTTTCAGATTTGTTATCAATGGCCTGGCCCGATGTCTTCGTCAGACCGATGCTCAACCTGTTGGGCTATCTCGGTGCGTTTGTCGTGGTTGCGGGCGCGATGTATTCCGCCATTGGTCATCGTCTTTGGGGACGTTGGCGCAAAAATGAAGCGGTCGTAGTAGTCCCCCGCTCAGGCGAATGAGTTACGGAGAGTAAAATGAAGTTTGTTGATGAAGCGACGATTCTGGTCGTGGCAGGTGATGGCGGTAACGGTTGTGTAAGCTTCCGCCGTGAAAAATATATTCCTCGTGGCGGCCCTGACGGCGGTGACGGTGGCGATGGTGGTGACGTGTGGCTGGAGGCGGATGAAAACCTCAACACGCTGATCGACTACCGCTTTGAAAAATCCTTCCGCGCAGAACGCGGACAGAACGGCCAGAGCCGTGACTGTACCGGTAAACGCGGTAAAGACGTGACCATTAAGGTTCCGGTTGGTACGCGCGTTATCGATCAGGGCACCGGTGAAACCATGGGCGATATGACCAAACACGGTCAGCGCCTGATGGTCGCAAAAGGCGGCTGGCACGGTCTGGGTAACAGCCGTTTCAAATCTTCCGTTAACCGTACCCCGCGCCAGAAAACGATGGGTACCCCGGGTGATAAGCGCGACCTGCAACTTGAACTGATGCTGCTGGCTGACGTGGGCATGCTGGGTATGCCAAACGCAGGTAAATCGACCTTTATTCGCGCCGTCTCTGCGGCCAAGCCAAAAGTAGCGGACTATCCGTTTACCACGCTGGTACCAAGCCTCGGCGTTGTCCGTATGGATAACGAGAAGAGCTTTGTGGTCGCCGATATTCCGGGCCTGATTGAAGGCGCTGCGGAAGGGGCTGGCCTGGGTATTCGCTTCCTGAAGCACCTTGAGCGTTGCCGCGTACTGTTGCACCTCATCGACATCGATCCGATCGACGGTTCCGATCCGGTTGAAAACGCCCGTATCATTATCGGTGAGCTGGAAAAATACAGCGAAAAACTGGCGAGTAAACCACGCTGGCTGGTCTTCAACAAGATCGACCTGATGGATAAAGCGGAAGCCGAAGCGAAAGCCAAAGCGATTGCCGAAGCGATGGGCTGGGAAGATAAATACTACCTTATCTCCGCGGCAAGTCAGGTTGGCGTGAAAGATCTGTGCTGGGATGTGATGACCTTCATCATCGAGAACCCTGTCGTTCAGGCTGAAGAAGCGAAACAGCCAGAAAAAGTCGAATTCATGTGGGATGACTACCACCGCCAGCAGCTCGAAGAGCTGGAAGCGGAAGAGGAAGACGACTGGGACGATGACTGGGATGAAGACGACGAAGAAGGCGTCGAGTTCATCTACAAGCACTAATATCTGTCCAAAGCTCCCATCAGGGGGCTTTTTTCATTCCAGCGTTGAGGGCAGCCAGCAGCTTGCTATCAGGCCGCCTTCAGCACCATTCTCCAGCATCAGCTTACCGTGATGAAGCTGCAGGATGCGCTGTACGATACTCAGGCCCAGGCCGCTGCCGCCGTAACGCTGATCGAGGCGACGGAACGGCTCCGTGATCGACTGTCGATGCGCTTCGTCAATACCAGGCCCCTGATCGATAACGCTGAGCTGCGTACCGCCTTCGACATCGGTAAGCGTCACGGTAATCGTGGTGCCTGTCGGGCTGTAGCGCCCGGCATTCTCCAGCAGGTTGCGCAGCATCAGCCGCAGCAGTACCGCGTCTCCCTGAACCGTGAGCGCGCTTTTAGCAGGCCAAATCACCGTATGCTCTTTGGCTTCATGCTCAAGACCAAGAGGCGTGATAATGGTGTCCGTCCAGTTGATGGTTTCATAGTGGCCGCTCGCCATTGCCTGTCCTGCACGGGCCAGCATCAGCAGTTGCTCAACGGTGTGCATTAGCTGGTCAATACGGCTGATGAGCGTCGTGGCCTGTGTAGAGCCTGACTGGGCCATGAGCTCCAGATGGAGCCTGATTCCGGCAAGAGGCGTTCGCAGTTCATGGGCGGCGTCAGCCGTGAAGAGACGCTCCTGCTGAATGGTACTGTCCAGCCTGGCGAGTAGCTGATTGAGCGAGGTGGTAACGGCGCCGATTTCTTCCATGTCGGAATACATAGGAAGTGGAGTTAGGTTATCCGCCGAACGGTTAGCCAGGCTCACGCGCAGTTTATTCAGCGGTCGGGTAATCCAGGTGACCGCCCAGAACGAGAAAAACAACGTAAACCCAACCATCACCAGGGAAGGAACCAGCAGCGAGGCAATCGCTTCGCGGATCTCTTTCTCGACGTGGTTGTTACGCGATTTTGCCGACAGCGTTTCGTTCACCAGAAAGCCAATCTGCTCGCGGCTTTCGTGCCACAACCAAATGACGCTTATCAGCTGGAAAAATAACAGAATGACCGCCAGCAACACCATTAATCGCCGACGCATGCTGTTCATTTCTGGCTCTCCAGGCGGTAGCCAACGCCGCGGACGGTTTTAATCCGGTCTTTGCCGAGCTTACGACGCAGGTTGTGGATGTGTACTTCCAGGGTATTTGACCCCGGATCGTCCTGCCAGGAATAGATATCCTGCTGAAGGGTTTCTCTGTGTACCGTTTGTCCGCTGCGCATGATCAGACGCGTCAGCAAGGCGAACTCTTTTGGTGTGACTTCAACGGGCTGGGACTGGCGCAATACCTGCTGGGTTTGCAGATTCAGGGTAATGTCCCCGTCGGTTAGTAAGTTATCACTATGGCCCTGATAACGGCGTATTAACGCTCGCACCCGAGCCTGAAGTTCTGCAAGCGCAAAGGGCTTCACCAGATAATCATCGGCGCCAGCATCAAGGCCGGTAATACGATCTTCAATGGCGTCGCGTGCCGTCAGGATTAACACCGGATTGGCGATGCCCCGGCGACGCCACTGGGTAAGCAGCGTCGCGCCGTCTTTGTCCGGCAAGCCTAGGTCAAGGATCACCAGGCTGTATTCGCCGCTCTGGATCAGGGCATCTGCTTCTGCCGCGGTGCCGGCACAGTCCAGGGCATAGCCTTCATTGGCGAGTCCCAGAGCCAGTCCTTCCTGTAATAACAGATCGTCTTCAACTATAAGTAGTTTCATCGCTAGTTATTCTGGTAGATGTCTTTATAAAGCCTGCTTTCGAAGCGAACCAGTGGAATACGGCGGTTGCGCTGGTCGGTCGGTTCGACGGCATAGCCGGAAAGATACTGCACGAATGCCATGCGCTGTCCGCTGGCGGTCGTGATGAACCCTGCCAGGTTATACACCCCCTGCAGTGAACCTGTTTTCGCGGAGACTTTGCCATCCACACCTGCTGCGTGAAGCCCGGCGCGGTACTGCAGCGAACCGTCGTGTCCGGCAAGCGGCAGCATTGAGATAAAGTTTAGCTCAGTGTCATGTTGTGCAATGTACTGAAGCACCTGCATCATGGTGGCCGGGGCAATCAGGTTATGACGCGATAATCCTGAACCATCAACGGCGATAGTGTTACCCAGATCGATTCCCGCCTGCTGGCGCAGGATCTGACGAACAGCGTCTGAGCCCGCGCGCCAGGTTCCCGGCACGCCGAAACGCGCGTGGCCAATCATGCGGAACACGGTGTCGGCAATCATGTTGTCAGACTTTTTCAGCATAATTCGCAGCAAATCGTGCAGCGGTGGCGACTGTTTGCTGGCAATGACCGTTCCGGGCTGGTTGACCTGCGTCTGGCGTAGCAGCGTGCCGGAGTAGGTTATTCCCGCCTGCTTCAGCTCATCCTTGAGAATCGCACCCGCATAGCTTGCGCCATCCTGAATCGCGAAGGCCAGCGGCAGGGGATCGGCGCGCTGCGTCAGGCAGCCGGTGAGGGTGTAGCGGTTAAGATCGCCAGGCACCACGTCCAGTTCGCAGTACTGGGCATCCGGGGAGCCTTTAGCCAGCGTTCGCACCTGGCTAAACATGGTCACCGGATAGTAAGATGCCACGCGAATGAACGCTAAATCATCTGGCTTGGGCGCGCTGTAAAGGGAGATCGAGAAGCAGTTGCGGTCAACAATCGCGGCGGCTGGCGGGGCGCTAAAGCACTGCGTCATGTCGTTCCACGGCCAGCCTGGTGCTTTATCGTGGCTGGCAAAAATGGAGGTATCGATCAGCACGTTGCCATCGATTTTTGTCACGCCGGATTTTTTCAACACCGCTACCATGTTGCGGATATCCTGGCGCTTAAAGGTGGGATCGCCACCGAAACGGGCGATAAGATCGCCTTTCAGTTCGCCACCGTCGACGTTACCTTTGGTTTCAAGCGTGGTGGTAAAACGGAAGTCAGGCCCGAGTTGGAGCAGGGCGGCGAGGGCAGTGATCACCTTCTGGGTACTGGCAGGCAGCGCCATCTGTTGACTGTGATAGTCAATCTCGGGAGCCTGTGCGCCAACCTTCTGCACCATCAGGGCGAGGTTCGCGCCTGCGGGGAGCTGATTAATGTACTCATCAACATTCGCGGCCTGGGCGGTGAACGTTATACTGGTAGTCAATCCGATGATAAAACTGGAAAATCGCATAATCTCGCGCTAACAACCCGAAAACAAACCGTCATACTACGGTGCATGGCACTGCAAAGTAAACGATGACCCATAGTGAACTTCGCGGTAAAATGCGTATCAAATTGAAAAATTGCTGCTGACCTGGGGCGTCGCTCCCGGGTCGGTTTTCTTTTTGCTTCTTGCCCGCTTCGGGGGGCAGGAGCAGGGAACACTGCTCCCAACAGGAATGTTTAAGAGGTATAACAAATGCAAGCTATTCCGATGACCTTACGTGGTGCCGAAAAACTGCGCGAAGAGCTGGATTTCCTGAAATCCGTGCGTCGCCCTGAAATCATCGCCGCTATCGCGGAAGCCCGTGAGCATGGCGACCTGAAAGAGAATGCTGAATACCATGCGGCGCGCGAGCAGCAGGGTTTCTGTGAAGGGCGCATTAAAGATATCGAAGCGAAACTGTCTAATGCGCAGGTTATCGATATCACCAAAATGCCTAACAACGGTCGCGTGATCTTTGGTTCTACCGTCAGCGTTCTGAACCTCGACAACGATGAAGAGCAAACCTATCGCATCGTGGGCGATGATGAAGCAGACTTCAAACAGAACCTGATTTCGGTGAACTCACCCATTGCTCGCGGCCTGATTGGCAAAGAGCAGGACGATGTTGTCACCATCCGCACCCCTGGCGGTGAAGTGGAATACGAAATTATCAAGGTTGAATACCTGTAATTCGCTTCTCTACTAAGATGTTGATACATTGTAAAGAAAAGAAAAAGGCCGCATAGCGGCCTTTTATCAACTCAAGGAGCATGGCATTTTGCTGAGCCTGCTGAAAGAAATCCCTCGTTTCACACAGAAAATGTGATTGATTCAGGATATCCTTAGCGTGGCAGCGAGATTTTACGCTCTTTAGATGGGCGATAGAGCACCAGCGTTTTACCGATGACCTGTACATTACAGGCGCCGGTTTCGCGCACGATGGCTTCCACGATCAGGTTTTTAGTGTCTCTGTCTTCAGAGGCGATTTTCACCTTGATCAGCTCGTGGTGTTCCAGCGCTTGTTCAATCTCGGCAAGCACCCCTTCGGTCAAACCATTGTTGCCAAGCATGACTACAGGCTTGAGCGGATGTGCCAGACCTTTAAGGTGCTGTTTTTGTTTAGTACTCAGATTCATCGTATATTTTTGCTTACGTTGGGATTGAAAACGGTTCATTCTACCGCCATCTCCCTTATATCGCCAAATAGCTGCGTAGAAATTTACGTCACAGGCAAGCAACGATGAACCAGGACGGAAATGTTAAATGACAGGTAAAAAGCGTTCTGCCAGTTCCAGCCGCTGGCTTCAGGAACACTTTAGCGATAAATATGTTCAACAGGCACAGAAAAAGGGGTTACGTTCCCGTGCCTGGTTTAAACTTGATGAAATACAGCAAAGTGACAAACTTTTTAAGCCGGGGATGACGGTTGTCGACCTCGGTGCGGCACCTGGCGGATGGTCCCAGTATGCGGTAACGCAGATCGGCGGAACGGGCCGAATCATCGCGTGCGATCTTTTACCAATGGATCCCATCGTTGGTGTCGACTTCCTTCAGGGCGACTTTCGTGATGAATTAGTGCTGAAAGCGTTACTTGATCGTGTTGGTGACAGTAAGGTCCAGGTTGTCATGTCGGATATGGCACCAAATATGTGCGGAACACCGGCGGTGGATATCCCCCGCGCCATGTATCTGGTGGAGCTAGCGTTAGAAATGTGTCGTGATGTACTAGCGCCTGGTGGTAGTTTTGTTGTGAAGGTGTTTCAGGGCGAAGGTTTCGAGGAGTATCTTAAGGAAATTCGCTCCCTGTTTGCGAAGGTCAAAGTTCGTAAGCCGGACTCTTCCCGGGCCCGTTCCCGTGAAGTGTATATTGTAGCGACCGGGCGAAAATGATAACCGGGAGATTTCAGACGAAAGTTTGAATGAAACTGGATATAGAGTATCCTGACGCTGTTTTTAACACAGTTGTAATATGAGGTTAATCCCTTGAGTGACATGGCGAAAAACCTAATACTCTGGCTGGTCATTGCCGTTGTGCTGATGTCAGTATTCCAGAGCTTTGGGCCCAGCGAGTCGAATGGCCGCAAGGTGGATTATTCTACCTTCCTGCAAGAGGTCAATCAGGACCAGGTTCGCGAAGCGCGTATCAACGGACGTGAGATCAACGTTACCAAGAAAGATAGTAACCGTTACACGACTTACATCCCGGTGAACGATCCTAAGCTGCTTGATAACCTTCTGACCAAAAACGTCAAAGTGGTAGGCGAGCCGCCAGAAGAACCAAGCCTGCTGGCTTCTATCTTCATTTCCTGGTTCCCGATGCTGCTTCTTATCGGCGTCTGGATCTTCTTTATGCGCCAGATGCAGGGCGGCGGTGGCAAAGGTGCCATGTCGTTCGGTAAGAGCAAGGCGCGTATGCTGACGGAAGACCAGATCAAGACCACGTTTGCTGACGTCGCCGGTTGTGACGAAGCAAAAGAAGAAGTGGGTGAACTGGTTGAATACCTGCGCGAGCCGAGCCGTTTCCAGAAACTGGGCGGTAAGATCCCGAAAGGCGTCCTGATGGTAGGCCCTCCGGGTACCGGTAAAACCCTGCTGGCGAAAGCCATCGCGGGTGAAGCGAAGGTGCCGTTCTTTACTATTTCAGGTTCTGACTTCGTTGAAATGTTCGTGGGTGTCGGTGCATCTCGTGTGCGTGACATGTTCGAGCAGGCCAAGAAGGCAGCACCGTGCATCATCTTTATCGATGAAATCGACGCCGTAGGCCGCCAGCGTGGCGCGGGCCTGGGCGGTGGTCACGATGAGCGTGAGCAGACCCTGAACCAGATGCTGGTTGAGATGGATGGCTTCGAAGGTAACGAAGGTATTATCGTTATCGCGGCGACTAACCGTCCGGACGTACTTGACCCTGCGCTGCTGCGTCCAGGCCGTTTCGACCGTCAGGTTGTTGTCGGTCTGCCGGATGTTCGTGGTCGTGAACAGATTCTGAAAGTGCACATGCGTCGCGTACCGCTGGCGCCAGATATCGACGCGGCCATCATTGCGCGCGGTACCCCGGGCTTCTCCGGTGCGGACCTGGCTAACCTGGTCAACGAAGCTGCACTGTTTGCCGCTCGCGGTAACAAGCGCGTGGTCTCCATGGTGGAGTTCGAGAAAGCGAAAGACAAAATCATGATGGGTGCGGAACGTCGCTCCATGGTGATGACGGAAGCGCAGAAAGAGTCCACGGCTTACCACGAAGCGGGTCACGCGATTATCGGTCGCCTGGTGCCGGAACACGATCCGGTACACAAGGTAACGATTATTCCGCGCGGCCGTGCGCTGGGTGTGACCTTCTTCCTGCCTGAGGGCGACGCGATTAGCGCCAGCCGTCAGAAGCTGGAAAGCCAGATTTCGACCCTGTACGGCGGTCGTCTGGCAGAAGAGATCATCTACGGGCCAGAACATGTTTCTACCGGTGCGTCGAACGACATTAAAGTGGCGACAAACCTGGCGCGTAACATGGTGACTCAATGGGGCTTCTCCGACAAACTCGGTCCGCTGCTGTATGCAGAGGAAGAGGGTGAAGTATTCCTGGGCCGCTCCGTGGCGAAAGCAAAACATATGTCCGATGAGACGGCACGTATCATCGACCAGGAAGTGAAAGCGCTGATTGAACGTAACTACGGTCGCGCGCGTCAGATCCTGAACGACAATATGGACATTCTGCATTCGATGAAAGATGCGCTCATGAAATATGAGACCATCGATGCACCGCAGATTGACGACCTGATGGCTCGCCGCGAAGTGCGCCCGCCAGCAGGCTGGGAAGACCCAGGCGCTTCCAACAATTCTGACAACAATGGTACCCCGCGCGCGCCGCGTCCGGTCGATGAACCGCGTACGCCAAACCCGGGCAACACCATGTCAGAGCAGTTGGGCGACAAGTAAGTCACTGCTGTTGAAGCGTTTGTCTGTACCCCAAACCCTGGAGCTTGCTCCGGGGTTTTTCTTTTCCGTTAAACCATACTAAAACCAGGGATTTGACCATGAAACTCTTCGCCCAGGACTCGCATCTTGATCTTTCACATCCGCACGTGATGGGGATCCTGAATGTTACCCCTGACTCCTTCTCTGACGGCGGCACGCATAACACGCTTATCGACGCGGTTAAGCACGCAAATCTAATGATCAACGCGGGTGCCACCATCATTGACGTGGGCGGTGAATCGACGCGTCCCGGCGCGGCAGATGTTTCGGTGGAAGAAGAGCTGGCGCGCGTGGTGCCGGTGGTTGAGGCAATCGCGCAACGTTTCGAGGTGTGGATCTCCGTCGACACGTCCAAACCAGAAGTGATCCGTGAAGTGGCGAGAGTGGGTGCTCACATTATTAATGATATCCGCTCGCTGACCGAACCGGGTGCGATCGAGGCCGCTGCAGAAACCGGTCTGCCGGTATGCCTGATGCACATGCAGGGGCAACCGAAAACCATGCAGGAAGCGCCGAAGTATGATGATGTCTTTGCCGACGTGAATCGCTTCTTTATTGAGCATATTGAACGCTGTGAGCGTGCAGGCATCCCAAAAGAGAAATTGCTGCTCGACCCGGGGTTCGGTTTCGGTAAAAATCTCTCACACAATTATGCGTTGCTTGCGCGCTTATCGGAATTTCATCACTTTGGTCTGCCGCTGCTGGTGGGTATGTCGAGAAAGTCGATGATTGGCCAATTGCTGAATGTAGGACCGAGCGAGCGCCTGAGTGGCAGCCTGGCCTGCGCGGTAATTGCGGCGATGCAAGGCGCGCACATTATCCGTGTCCATGACGTCAAAGAAACAGTAGAAGCCATGCGTGTGGTGGAAGCCACACTGGCAGCGAAGGAAAACAAACGCTATGAGTAACCGTAAATATTTTGGTACCGATGGTATCCGTGGGCGCGTAGGCGATGCTCCAATTACCCCTGATTTTGTTCTGAAGCTCGGCTGGGCTGCCGGCAAGGTACTGGCGCGTCATGGCTCACGTAAGATCATTATTGGTAAAGATACCCGTATTTCGGGCTATATGCTGGAATCTGCGCTGGAAGCGGGTCTGGCGGCTGCAGGGCTTTCAGCCTCTTTTACTGGCCCAATGCCAACGCCTGCTGTTGCCTACCTTACGCGCACCTTCCGCGCGGAAGCGGGAATTGTGATTTCGGCGTCTCATAACCCGTTCTACGACAACGGCATCAAGTTCTTCTCCATTGACGGCACCAAGCTGCCGGACGAAGTGGAAGAGGCCATTGAAGCCGAAATGGAAAAAGAGATCACCTGTGTTGATTCCGCCGAGCTGGGTAAAGCGAACCGTATCGTCGATGCGGCGGGTCGTTATATCGAATTCTGCAAAGGCACCTTCCCGAACGAGCTGAGCCTGGCGCATCTCAAAATTGTGGTGGACTGTGCGAACGGTGCGACCTATCACATCGCGCCGAATGTCTTCCGCGAGCTGGGTGCGAAAGTGATCGCCATCGGCTGCGAGCCGGATGGTCTGAACATTAACGAAGAAGTCGGGGCGACGGACGTGCGCGCCCTGCAGGCGCGCGTGCTGGCGGAAAAAGCCGATCTGGGTATTGCCCTGGACGGCGATGGTGACCGCGTGATCATGGTCGATCACGAAGGTAACAAGGTTGACGGCGATCAGATCCTCTACATCATTGCCCGTGAAGGCCTGCGCCAGGGCCAGCTGCGCGGCGGCGCGGTTGGGACGCTGATGAGCAACATGGGTCTGGAGCTGGCGCTGAAACAGCTCGGTATTCCTTTTGTTCGTGCGAAAGTGGGCGACCGCTACGTGCTGGAAAAGCTGCAGGAGAAAGGCTGGCGCATTGGTGCTGAGAACTCCGGCCACGTGATCCTGCTTGACAAAACCACGACTGGCGACGGTATCGTAGCTGCGCTTCAGGTGGTTGCCGCGATGGCGCGCAACCATATGAGCCTGCACGATCTGTGCAGCGGGATGAAAATGTTCCCGCAGATCCTGGTGAACGTGCGTTTCACTGCGGGTAAAGGCGATCCGCTGGAAAATGACAACGTGAAAGCTGTAATGGCTGACGTTGAAGCGGCGCTGGGCAGCCGTGGACGCGTGCTGCTGCGTAAGTCCGGTACCGAACCACTGATCCGCGTGATGGTGGAAGGCGAAGACGAAGCGCAGGTCACCGAATTTGCGCACCGTATTGCGGATGCCGTAAAAGCTGCATAGTCTTGCACGCTAAATGTTTAAAAAGGCGGCGTTTGCCGCCTTTGTTTTAAGCAATTAATGGCTTTTTGCTGTTTTTTTCCGCAGTTGATACAATGCGTCGAAAATGCCCTTGCGAAGGTGATTCGCTTTGGTTAGTATTCACACCCGCTTCAGTGGGAAACAAAAATCCTGCTAATTGGTCGAAGCATTGGTATGCGGCAAATCCGCAAGGAACAGGTTGATTATGTACGAAGCTCTTTTAGTTATTTTCCTTATTGTAGCCATCGCTCTCGTAGCGCTGATTATGCTGCAGCAAGGTAAAGGCGCTGATATGGGAGCCTCCTTCGGAGCAGGCGCTTCCGGTACGCTGTTCGGTTCAAGTGGTTCTGCGAACTTCATGACCCGCACGACGGCGATTCTGGCTACGCTGTTCTTCATCATCAGTCTGGTGCTGGGCAATATCAACAGCAACAAAACCAGCAAAGGAAGCGAGTGGGAAAATTTGAGCGCGCCAGCGAAAACTGAGCAGACTCAGCCAGCTGCACCGGCTAAGCCAACCAGCGATATCCCGCAGTAAGTATTCCGTACCGAGGTGGTGGAATTGGTAGACACGCTACCTTGAGGTGGTAGTGCCCTAACGGGCTTGTGGGTTCGAGTCCCATCCTCGGTACCAATATTCCAGAAGAAAGACGTCGAAAGGCGTCTTTTTTTTCGTCTGTAGATTATGTGTTGTTTTCGTAGGGCGGGTAAGCGCAGCGCCACCCGCCATTTTGCCCGGTGGCGCTGCGCTTAACGGGCCTACAAAAGACCACAAAAAAGGCGCCCATTGGGCGCCTTTTACATGTCTTGCAGCCAATTACTTCTTATCGCTATTCTCCAGGTTTTCAACCTGCGGCAGGCCGTTACCGGAATTCGCGGAGAGCAGGCCATTCTCAACGTAGTTGAACAGCTTCTCGCGGGTATCGGTGATGTCCAGGTTACGCATGGTCAACTGACCAATACGGTCGTCCGGAGAAAACACAGACTCACCTTTTTCCATGGTCAGACGCTCGGCTTTATAGGTCAGGTTGTCCGACACGGTGTTAAGAATGGAGTAGTCGTTACCACGACGCAGCTCCAGCGTCACTTCACCGGTGATCGCGCTCGCTACCCAACGCTGCAGCGCGTCACGCAACATCAGCGCCTGCGGATCGAACCAGCGACCCTGATACAGCAGTTTGCCCAGCTGACGGCCATGAGAGTGATACTGCTCAATGGTGTCTTCGTTGTGAATACCGGTCAGCAGACGCTCGTAAGCGATGTGCAGCAGCGCCATCCCCGGAGCTTCATAGATACCGCGGCTTTTCGCTTCGATGATACGGTTTTCAATCTGATCGCTCATGCCCAGACCGTGACGACCGCCGATGCGGTTTGCTTCCAGCATCAGTTCAACGTCGTCAGAGAAGGTCTTACCGTTCAGGGCAACCGGATGACCACGTTCGAAACGCACGGTCACTTCTTCTGCCGGGATCTTCACGCTCTCGTCCCAGAACTTCACGCCCATGATCGGGTTAACGATCTTCACGCTGGAGTTCAGGAATTCCAGGTCTTTCGCTTCGTGCGTCGCACCCAGCATGTTGGAGTCGGTAGAGTAGGCTTTCTCAACGGACATTTTGTAGTCAAAGCCGCAGGCAATCATAAACTCGGACATCTCATGACGACCACCCAGCTCGTCGATGAAGTCGGTGTCCAGCCACGGCTTGTAGATCTGCAGCTCCGCGTTGGTCAGCAGGCCATAACGATAGAAACGTTCGATATCGTTGCCTTTATAGGTGCTGCCGTCACCCCAGATGTTTACGCCATCTTCTTTCATGGCGGCAACCAGCATGGTGCCGGTGACGGCACGGCCCAGCGGGGTGGTGTTGAAATAGGTCAGGCCGCCCGTGGTGTTATGGAACGCACCGCACTGAATAGCGGCGATACCTTCAGCAACCAGTTGCTTACGGCAGTCAATCAGTCGCGCGTTTTCTGCGCCATACTCTTTAGCGCGACGAGGAATAGCATCGTAATCGTCCTCATCCGGCTGACCCAGGTTCGCAGTATATGCATACGGAACCGCTCCCTTCTGGCGCATCCACAGCAGTGCAGCGCTGGTATCCAGGCCGCCTGAGAAAGCGATGCCAATACGTTGTCCTACCGGAAGATGCTTGAGAATCGTCGTCATAGAATAAAACCCTGCTTGATTGACTGATTAGAGACCGCTTTCGTTCTCTTGTGCATTTTTATGCAAAATAAGTGAGTATTCATTTAATCATCTTTTATCGAATACCGGAAGAGACTCATGCGTTTTTTGTAAAAAATTTGGCCTGTTCTCTCTGGCGGAAGCTGGGTTGACAGGTGGGGTCAACTATCAATATACTAAACGCCGATTTTACGTCCCGTCTTCGGTACCAAATCCCAGCATTATTTGCAAATTCTGTCCAAAACGCGTAGAATTTGCCACGTTTCAGGCGCGGGGTGGAGCAGCCTGGTAGCTCGTCGGGCTCATAACCCGAAGGTCGTCGGTTCAAATCCGGCCCCCGCAACCACTTTCCCATAAAGTTCTTTTTCAAATATACTGTGAAGACTTAGAGCCTTCGTAGCTGGATTTGAAAAAATTCTTTCGGAGAGTGCTCCAGGCCACAGTTGTGGCTATAGGGTTCAGTTATCTAAAGCCCCGATTTATCGGGGTTTTTTGTTATCTGACTACAGAATAACTGGGCTTTACGCCCTTTTTTTATGTCTTGGGGGTGGGCTTGTCCACATTAGAGCAAAAATTAACAGAGATGATTACTGCACCGGTCGAAGCACTGGGCTACGAACTGGTCGGCATCGAATTCGTTCGCGGCCGTACATCGACGCTGCGCATCTATATTGATAGTGAAGATGGCATCAATGTTGATGATTGTGCTGATGTCAGCCACCAGGTGAGTGCGGTTCTTGATGTTGAAGACCCGATTACCGTTGCGTACAACCTGGAAGTTTCCTCACCTGGCCTGGATCGCCCGATGTTCACGGCCGAGCACTATGTGCGCTTTACCGGTGAAGAAGTGGCTCTCGTTCTGCGTATGGCCGTACAGAACCGCCGTAAATGGCAGGGAATTATCAAAGCCGTTGATGGTGAAATGATCACGGTAACAGTCGAAGGCAAAGATGAAGTGTTCGCGCTGAGTAATATCCAGAAGGCGAACCTGGTTCCCCACTTTTAACAGTCTGGATTGAGGTGAAAAGCCCGCGATGAACAAAGAAATTTTGGCTGTTGTTGAAGCCGTCTCCAACGAGAAATCACTGCCGCGTGAGAAAATTTTCGAAGCGCTGGAAAGTGCACTGGCTACAGCAACCAAGAAAAAATACGAACAAGAGATCGATGTTCGCGTAGAAATCGATCGTAAAAGCGGTGACTTCGATACATTCCGTCGTTGGGTAATCGTTGAAGAAGTGACCCAGCCGACCAAAGAGATCACCCTGGAAGCGGCACGTTTTGAAGACGAAAGTCTGAACGTGGGTGACTACGTTGAAGATCAGATTGAATCTGTGACCTTCGACCGTATCACCACCCAGACCGCTAAGCAGGTTATCGTGCAGAAAGTGCGCGAAGCCGAGCGCGCGCTGGTTGTCGATCAGTTCCGCGATCAGGAAGGCGAAATCATCACTGGCGTGGTGAAGAAAGTGAACCGTGACAACATCTCTCTGGAAATTAAATCCGAAGGGATGCCGGGCAACGCTGAAGCCGTGATCCTGCGTGAAGACATGCTGCCGCGTGAAAACTTCCGCCCGGGCGACCGTATTCGTGGTGTTCTGTACGCCGTGCGCCCTGAAGCGCGTGGTGCACAGCTGTTCGTGACCCGTTCTAAACCAGAAATGCTGGTTGAACTGTTCCGCATCGAAGTGCCGGAAATCGGCGAAGAAGTTATTGAGATCAAAGCAGCAGCTCGCGATCCAGGCTCTCGTGCGAAAATTGCGGTGAAAACCAACGACAAGCGTATCGATCCGGTCGGTGCTTGCGTCGGTATGCGCGGCGCGCGCGTTCAGGCGGTTTCTACCGAACTGGGCGGCGAGCGTATTGATATCGTTCTGTGGGACGACAACCCGGCGCAGTTCGTGATCAACGCAATGGCTCCGGCTGATGTCGCGTCTATCGTTGTTGACGAAGACAAACACACCATGGATATCGCTGTTGAAGCGGGCAACCTGGCGCAGGCGATTGGCCGTAACGGTCAGAACGTACGCCTGGCGTCACAGCTGAGCGGCTGGGAACTCAACGTCATGACCGTTGATGACCTGCAGGCTAAGCATCAGGCTGAAGCCCATGCGGCGATCGATACCTTCACCAAATACCTCGACATTGACGAAGACTTCGCCACTGTTCTGGTAGAAGAAGGTTTCTCTACGCTGGAAGAACTGGCCTATGTGCCAATGAAAGAGCTGCTGGAAATTGACGGTCTGGATGAGCCAACCGTTGAAGCCCTGCGTGAACGCGCTAAAAACGCACTGACCACCCTGGCACTGGCTCAGGAAGAAAGCCTTGGCGATAAGAAGCCGGCTGATGACCTGCTGAATCTGGAAGGTCTTGATCGTGCGATTGCGTTCAAGCTGGCTGCCCGTGGTGTTTGTACGCTGGAAGATCTCGCTGAGCAAGGCGTTGATGACCTGGCCGATATCGAAGGTTTAACCGACGAGAAAGCCGGCGAACTCATCATGGCCGCACGTAATATTTGCTGGTTCGGCGACGAAGCGTAATAAACTGTAGCAGGAAGGAACAGCATGACTGATGTAACTGTAAAATCGCTGGCTGCTGAGATTCAGACCTCCGTGGACCGCCTGGTACAGCAATTTGCTGATGCAGGGATCCCGAAGTCCGCTGATGACTCGGTGACCGCGCAAGAAAAACAAACCTTGTTAACGCACCTGAACCGCGAACACGGTTCTACGCCTGACAAGTTAACGCTGCAGCGCAAAACGCGCAGCACGTTAAACATTCCTGGTACCGGTGGCAAAAGCAAATCGGTACAAATTGAAGTCCGCAAGACGCGCACCTTTGTAAAACGTGATCCGCAAGAGGCAGAACGCCTGGCCGCGGAAGAGCAGGCACAGCGTGAAGCGGAAGAACAAGCTCAGCGTGAGGCGGAAGCAGCCGCCAAACGTGAAGCAGAATTAAAAGCTGAACGTGAGGCCGCAGAAAAAGCGAAACGCGACGCCAGTGATAAAGTGAAGCGTGACGCTGCGGAAAAAGACAAAGTGAGCAATCAACAGACAGACGAAATGACCAAAACCGCCCAGGCTGAAAAAGCCCGCCGTGAAAATGAAGCTGCCGAGCTGAAGCGTAAAGCGGAAGAAGAAGCCCGCCGTAAGCTGGAAGAAGAAGCTCGCCGCGTCGCTGAAGAAGCGCGCCGTATGGCAGAAGAAAACGAGAAGAATGGCGTGAATACCGCTGAACCGACTGAAGACACCAGCGACTATCACGTGACCACTTCTCAGCATGCGCGTCAGGCTGAAGATGATAACGACCGTGAAGTAGAAGGCGGCCGTGGCCGTGGTCGTAATGCAAAAGCCGCGCGTCCGGCTAAGAAAGGTAACAAACACGCTGAATCTAAAGCTGACCGCGAAGAAGCTCGTGCAGCGGTTCGCGGTGGTAAAGGCGGTAAGCGTAAAGGTTCTTCTCTGCAGCAGGGCTTCCAGAAGCCAGCTCAGGCGGTTAACCGTGACGTCGTGATTGGCGAAACCATCACCGTTGGCGATCTGGCGAACAAGATGGCGGTTAAAGGCTCTCAGGTCATCAAAGCGATGATGAAGCTGGGCGCAATGGCGACCATCAACCAGGTTATCGACCAGGAAACCGCACAGCTGGTTGCCGAAGAGATGGGCCACAAAGTTATCCTGCGTCGTGAAAACGAGCTGGAAGAAGCAGTAATGAGCGACCGTGACACTGGCGCTGCGGCTGAACCGCGTGCACCGGTTGTGACCATCATGGGTCACGTTGACCACGGTAAAACCTCTCTGCTCGACTACATTCGTTCTACGAAAGTTGCCTCCGGCGAAGCGGGTGGTATTACCCAGCACATCGGTGCTTACCACGTAGAAACCGAAAACGGCATGATCACCTTCCTGGATACCCCAGGCCACGCAGCGTTCACCTCAATGCGTGCTCGTGGTGCTCAGGCTACGGATATCGTTGTACTGGTTGTTGCAGCAGACGATGGCGTTATGCCACAGACCATTGAAGCTATCCAGCACGCGAAAGCGGCGCAGGTGCCTCTGGTTGTTGCTGTCAACAAAATCGATAAGCCAGAAGCCGATCTGGACCGCGTGAAGAACGAACTGTCTCAGTACGGTGTTATGCCGGAAGAGTGGGGCGGCGAAGCGCAGTTCATCCCTGTATCTGCAAAAGCGGGTACTGGTATCGACGACCTGCTGAACGCTATCCTGCTTCAGGCCGAAGTTCTGGAGCTGAAAGCCGTTCGTAAAGGTATGGCGAGCGGTGCGGTAATCGAATCCTTCCTGGATAAAGGTCGTGGTCCGGTTGCAACGGTTCTGGTTCGCGAAGGTACGCTGAACAAGGGCGACATCGTTCTGTGTGGCTTCGAATACGGTCGTGTTCGTGCGATGCGTAACGAACTGGGTCAGGAAGTGCTGGAAGCAGGTCCGTCCATTCCAGTGGAAATCCTGGGGCTGTCCGGTGTTCCGGCTGCCGGTGATGAAGTGACCGTTGTGCGTGACGAGAAGAAAGCGCGTGAAGTGGCACTGTATCGTCAGGGCAAATTCCGTGAAGTTAAGCTGGCGCGTCAGCAGAAATCTAAACTTGAGAACATGTTTGCGAACATGGCTGAAGGCGAAGTTCACGAAGTGAACGTCGTTCTGAAAGCAGACGTTCAGGGTTCTGTGGAAGCGATCTCCGACTCCTTGCTGAAACTGTCTACCGACGAAGTGAAAGTGAAGATCATCGGTTCTGGCGTAGGTGGTATCACCGAAACCGACGCAACCCTGGCTGCGGCATCCAACGCTATCCTGGTTGGCTTCAACGTGCGTGCTGATGCATCTGCTCGCCGCGTGATCGAAGCGGAAAGCCTGGATCTGCGCTACTACTCCGTCATCTATAACCTGATCGACGAAGTGAAAGCCGCGATGAGCGGTATGCTGTCTCCTGAGCTGAAACAGCAGATCATCGGTCTGGCTGAAGTGCGTGACGTGTTCAAATCACCGAAATTCGGTGCGATCGCGGGCTGTATGGTTACCGAAGGTACCATCAAGCGTCACAACCCAATCCGCGTACTGCGTGACAACGTGGTTATCTACGAAGGCGAGCTGGAATCCCTGCGCCGCTTCAAAGATGACGTTAACGAAGTCCGTAACGGCATGGAATGTGGTATCGGCGTTAAGAACTACAACGACGTTCGCGTTGGCGATATGATCGAAGTGTTCGAAATCATCGAGATCCAACGCAGCATCGACTAATCCTTAGGGATAAGTCCATATGTAGGCCGGGATCGCCTCGTGCCACCCGGCAATAATTTTAAAAGGGGCTTTTAGCCCCTTTTTTGTCTGGAGAATTTATTATGGCGAAAGAATTTGGTCGCCCACAGCGCGTGGCGCAGGAGATGCAGAAAGAGATCGCACTCATCCTGCAACGCGAAATCAAAGATCCGCGTATCGGTATGATGACCACCGTCTCTGGCGTGGAAATGTCTCGTGACCTGGCCTATGCCAAAGTGTTCGTGACCTTCCTGAACGATCAGGACGAAGCGGCGGTTAAAAACGGCATTAAAGCACTGCAGGAAGCCTCTGGTTTCATCCGCTCTCTGCTCGGCAAAGCGATGCGCCTGCGTATTGTTCCCGAGCTGACCTTCTTCTACGACAACTCGCTGGTCGAAGGTATGCGCATGTCCAACCTGGTGACCAGCGTGGTGAAACATGACGACGAACGTCGTGTTAACCCGACGGACGACAGCAAGGAGGACTGATGAGTCGTCCTCGTCGTCGCGGTCGCGACGTGCATGGCGTGCTGCTGCTGGATAAACCACAGGGTGCATCCAGCAACGACGTGCTGCAAAAAGTGAAGCGTATTTATAACGCTAACCGTGCGGGCCACACCGGCGCACTGGATCCGCTGGCGACCGGCATGCTGCCGATTTGCCTGGGTGAAGCGACAAAGTTTTCCCAGTACCTGCTCGATTCCGATAAACGCTACCGCGTTATCGCTAAGCTGGGCCAGCGTACGGATACTTCCGACGCGGATGGTCAGGTGGTGGAAGAGCGCCCGGTGACCTTCAGCGCCGAACAGCTTGATGCGGCCCTGGAGAGCTTCCGCGGAGACACGATGCAGGTGCCATCGATGTATTCGGCGCTGAAATATCAGGGCAAGAAGCTCTACGAATATGCGCGCCAGGGAATTGACGTCCCGCGCGAAGCGCGTCCGATAACCGTGTATGAGCTGCTGTTCATTCGCCACGAAGGTGACGAGCTGGAGCTGGAAGTCCACTGTTCGAAAGGGACCTATATTCGCACCATCATCGACGACCTGGGTGAAAAGCTGGGCTGCGGTGCGCATGTGATTTATCTGCGTCGTCTGGCGGTCAGTAAATATCCGGTGGAACGCATGGTGACGCTTGAGCAGCTGCGCGCGCTGGCTGAACAGGCACAAGCGCAGGGAGTGGAACCAGCAGATTTGCTGGATCCATTGCTGATGCCAATGGACAGTCCGGCAGCGGACTTCCCGATCGTTAATCTTCCTTTAACATCGTCCGTTTACTTTAAAAACGGAAACCCGGTTCGTACGACGGATGCGCCGCTGGATGGACTGGTACGCGTGACGGAAGGTGACGAAGGGAAATTCATCGGTATGGGCGAAATGGACGGTGAAGGGCGCGTTGCGCCGCGTCGTCTGGTCGTCGAATATCCGGTCGACGCGTGACGGTGATTACGCCTCACCTTGCGATAAGCAGGGGAGACGAGTAGAATATCGCCGCTTAACGCCCGGTAAATTGTTTAACAATCTGCGGGGCGTACATGGGGTCGCTGAATTAGAGATCGGCACCCTTACATTTTTTATACTTTGGAGTTTGAAAATGTCTCTAAGCGTTGAAGCTAAAGCTAAAATCGTTTCTGAGTTTGGTCGTGGTACTAACGACAGCGGTTCTACCGAAGTTCAGGTTGCACTGCTGACTGCACAGATTAACCACCTGCAGGGTCACTTTGCAGAGCACAAAAAAGATCACCACAGCCGTCGTGGTCTGCTGCGCATGGTTTCTCAGCGTCGTAAACTGCTCGACTACCTGAAGCGTAAAGATGTTGCACGCTACACCGCGCTGATCGAGCGTCTGGGTCTGCGTCGCTAAGTCTTGCGAGTTTCAGAAAAGGGGGCCTGATGGCCCCTTTTTTCAACCAGACGGCAGCAATTCAATGGAAACTATTGTATTGTTGCTATAAATGATCTTCATTGCAGAGGTTCGCGCGGCTAATGAGAGGCTTCACCCATGGGGGTGTCGGTTGTCATTAGTCGCGAGGATGCGAAGAAGGTCGGGTTAAATCGACAGCACGCCGGCGGTGTGCTGTCATACATTTAAGAAAGGATAGAATTTTGCTGAATCCGATCGTTCGTAAATTCCAGTATGGTCAACATACCGTCACGCTGGAAACCGGCATGATGGCACGCCAGGCGACTGCTGCCGTTATGGTAAGCATGGATGACACCGCGGTATTCGTGACCGTTGTGGGCCAGAAAAAAGCTAAACCAGGTCAAGACTTCTTCCCGCTGACCGTTAACTACCAGGAGCGTACCTACGCTGCCGGTAAAATCCCGGGTGGCTTCTTCCGTCGTGAAGGCCGTCCAAGCGAAGGCGAAACCCTGATCGCGCGTCTGATTGACCGCCCGGTTCGTCCGCTGTTCCCGGAAGGCTTCGTTAACGAAGTGCAGGTTATTGCGACCGTTGTTTCCGTTAACCCACAGGTTAACCCGGACATCGTTGCGATGATCGGTGCCTCCGCTGCCCTGTCACTGTCTGGTATTCCATTCAATGGCCCAATCGGTGCCGCGCGCGTCGGTTACATCAATGACCAGTACGTGCTGAACCCAACTCAGGAAGAGCTGAAAGAAAGTAAGCTGGACCTGGTTGTTGCCGGTACTGAAGCGGCTGTGCTGATGGTTGAATCCGAAGCTGAACTGCTGAGCGAAGACCAGATGCTGGGCGCTGTGGTGTTCGGTCATGAGCAGCAGCAGATTGTTATCCAGAACATCAACGACCTGGTGAAAGAAGCCGGTAAGCCACGTTGGGACTGGCAGCCAGAAGCAGCAAACGATGCGCTGAACGCACGCGTTGCGGCACTGGCAGAATCTCGTCTGAGCGACGCTTACCGCATCACCGACAAACAGGAGCGTTACGCTCAGGTTGACGCGATCAAATCTGAAGTAACCGCGACCCTGGTTGCCGAAGACGAAACGCTGGACGCTAACGAAATTGGCGAAATTCTGCACGCTATCGAGAAAAACGTTGTTCGTAGCCGCGTACTGGCAGGCGAGCCGCGTATCGATGGCCGTGAAAAAGACATGATTCGTGGTCTGGACGTACGCACTGGCGTACTGCCGCGTACTCACGGTTCTGCGCTGTTCACCCGTGGTGAAACGCAGGCGCTTGTTACCGCAACCCTGGGTACCGCACGTGACGCGCAGATCATCGACGAACTGATGGGCGAGCGTACTGACAACTTCCTGTTCCACTACAACTTCCCTCCGTACTCTGTGGGCGAAACCGGTATGGTTGGCTCACCGAAGCGTCGTGAAATTGGTCACGGTCGTCTGGCGAAGCGCGGCGTGCTGGCAGTGATGCCGGAAGCTGACAAATTCCCGTACACCGTTCGCGTGGTTTCTGAAATCACCGAATCCAACGGTTCTTCTTCCATGGCTTCCGTGTGTGGTGCCTCTCTGGCGCTGATGGATGCGGGCGTGCCGATCAAAGCCGCCGTTGCGGGTATCGCAATGGGTTTGGTGAAAGAAGGCGACAACTTCGTTGTTCTGTCTGACATTCTGGGTGACGAAGACCACCTGGGTGATATGGACTTCAAAGTAGCGGGTTCCCGCGACGGTATCTCTGCCCTGCAGATGGATATCAAAATTGAAGGTATCACCAAAGAGATCATGCAGGTTGCTCTGAACCAGGCTAAAGGTGCGCGTCTGCACATCCTGGGCGTGATGGAACAGGCTATCAACGCGCCACGCGGTGATATCTCTGAATTCGCTCCGCGTATTCACACCATCAAGATCAATCCAGACAAGATCAAAGATGTTATCGGTAAGGGCGGTTCTGTTATCCGCGCGCTGACCGAAGAGACCGGCACCACCATCGAAATCGAAGATGACGGTACTGTGAAGATCGCAGCAACCGACGGCGAGAAAGCGAAATTCGCGATCCGTCGCATCGAAGAAATCACTGCTGAAATCGAAGTGGGCCGCGTCTACGCGGGTAAAGTGACCCGTATCGTTGACTTTGGTGCGTTCGTTGCCATCGGTGGCGGTAAAGAAGGTCTGGTTCACATCTCTCAGATCGCTGACAAGCGCGTTGAGAAAGTGACCGATTACCTGCAGATGGGTCAGGAAGTGCCGGTTAAGGTTCTGGAAGTTGACCGTCAGGGCCGTATCCGTCTGAGCATTAAAGAAGCAACCGAGCAGTCTCAACCTGCTGCGGCACCGGAAGCTCCGGCTGCTGAACAGCAAGGCGAGTAAGTTGCCATTTGCCCTCCGCTTTGCGGAGGGCCTGTTATCAGGCAGGACGCCTTGTTAAGCCGCCGGGGGACAGGACGTTCATCCAATAGTTGTCTTCGGGAGTGGGAAATGAAGCCTTTTTTGCGCTGGTGTTTCGTTGCGACAGCTTTAACGCTGGCAGGATGCAGCAACTCTGCCTGGCGTAAGAGCGAAGTCCTCGCAGTGCCATTGCAACCGACTTTGCAGCAGGAAGTGATTCTGGCACGCATGGAACAAATACTTGCCAGTCGGGCTTTAACCGATGACGAACGCGCACAGCTTTTATATGAGCGCGGAGTGTTGTATGATAGTCTCGGTCTGAGGGCATTAGCGCGAAATGATTTTTCACAAGCGCTGGCTATCCGACCTGATATGCCTGAAGTATTCAATTACTTAGGCATTTATTTAACGCAGGCAGGCAATTTTGATGCTGCCTATGAAGCGTTTGATTCTGTACTTGAGCTTGATCCAACTTACAACTACGCGCACTTGAATCGCGGTATCGCATTGTATTACGGCGGTCGTGATAAGTTAGCGCAAGATGATCTGCTGGCGTTTTATCAAGACGATCCTAATGATCCTTTCCGTAGCCTGTGGCTTTACATCGTTGAGCGGAAGCTCGATGAGAAGCAGGCAAAAGAAGCACTACAACAGCGCTTCGAGAAATCGGATAAGGAACAGTGGGGATGGAACATTGTCGAGTTCTACCTGGGCAACATTAGCGAAGCAACGCTGATGGAACGCCTCAAGGCGGACGCAACGGATAACACCTCGCTCGCTGAGCATCTCAGTGAAACCAACTTCTATTTAGGTAAGTACTACCTAAGTCTGGGGGATATGGACAGCGCTACGGCACTGTTCAAATTAGCGGTTGCTAACAACGTACATAACTTCGTTGAGCACCGTTATGCATTGTTGGAATTATCGCTCTTGGGCCAGGAGCAAGACGACCTGGCAGAATCGGACCAGCAATAGCTGACGACATAAACATCAGCCCGTAATCTTTTGATTGCCATCACCTTCACTGGTGAGGGCGTTGTTGTTCGTCAATACACCTACTTTGAGCCGGTTCACACTTTTCAATGAAAATTGCTAATCATTTTCACGATGAGCTAAGTAGACTGGCCGCCATTGACATTGAGGCACTCGTACTACATGGCTGAATTCGAAACCACTTTTGCAGATCTGGGCCTGAAGGCTCCTATCCTTGAAGCCCTTAACGATCTGGGTTACGAAAAACCATCTCCGATCCAGGCAGAATGTATCCCGCATCTGCTTTCTGGTCGTGACGTGCTGGGCATGGCCCAGACTGGTAGCGGTAAAACTGCAGCGTTCTCGCTGCCGCTGCTGAACAACATCGATCCGGACCTGCGTGCACCGCAGATCCTCGTCCTGGCTCCAACTCGTGAACTGGCTGTTCAGGTTGCTGAAGCAATGACGGAATTCTCTAAACATATGCGCGGCGTAAACGTGGTAGCCCTATACGGCGGCCAGCGTTATGACGTGCAGTTACGCGCCCTGCGCCAGGGCCCACAGATTGTCGTCGGTACGCCGGGCCGTCTGCTGGATCACCTGAAGCGCGGTACTCTGGACCTCTCTAAACTGAGCGGCCTGGTACTGGATGAAGCAGATGAAATGCTGCGTATGGGCTTCATCGAAGACGTAGAAACCATCATGGCGCAGATCCCGGAAGGTCACCAGACCGCTCTGTTCTCTGCAACCATGCCAGAAGCGATCCGTCGCATTACCCGCCGCTTCATGAAAGAGCCGCAGGAAGTGCGTATTCAGTCCAGCGTGACCACTCGCCCGGACATCAGCCAGAGCTACTGGTCCGTGTACGGCATGCGCAAAAACGAAGCGCTGGTCCGTTTCCTGGAAGCGGAAGATTTTGATGCGGCGATTATCTTCGTGCGTACCAAAAATGCGACCCTGGAAGTGGCTGAAGCGCTGGAGCGTAACGGCTACAACAGCGCAGCGCTGAACGGCGACATGAACCAGGCCCTGCGTGAGCAGACGCTGGAGCGTCTGAAAGACGGTCGTCTGGATATCCTGATTGCAACCGACGTGGCAGCACGTGGTCTGGACGTTGAGCGTATCAGCCTGGTTGTAAACTACGACATCCCGATGGACTCCGAGTCTTACGTTCACCGTATCGGTCGTACCGGTCGTGCGGGTCGTGCTGGCCGTGCGCTGCTGTTCGTTGAGAACCGCGAGCGTCGTCTGCTGCGCAACATTGAACGCACCATGAAGCTGACCATTCCAGAAGCCGACCTGCCAAACGCAGACCTGCTGGGCAAACGCCGTCTGGAAAAATTCGCCGCCAAAGTACAGCAGCAGCTGGAAAGCAGCGATCTGGATCAGTATCGCGCGCTGCTGTCGCAGATCCAGCCTGTTGCTGAAGGCGAAGAGCTGGACATGGAAACCCTGGCCGCAGCACTGCTGAAAATGGCTCAGGGCGAACGTAGCCTGATCGTGCCACCAGATGCGCCGATGCGTCCTAAGCGTGAGTTCCGTGACCGTGACGATCGTTTCGAACGTCGTGGCGACCGTAACGATCGTGGCCCACGTGGTGACCGTCCAGAGCGTGGTGGTGAAGATCGTCCACGTCGTGAACGTCGCGACGCAGGTGACATGGAACTGTACCGCATTGAAGTGGGCCGTGATGATGGTGTTGAAGTTCGTCACATCGTTGGCGCGATTGCTAACGAAGGCGACATCAGCAGCCGTTACATTGGTAACATCAAGCTGTTCGCATCCCACTCTACCATCGAACTGCCAAAAGGCATGCCGGGCGAAGTACTGCAGCACTTTACTCGCACCCGCATCCTGAACAAGCCGATGAACATGCAGCTGCTGGGCGATGCGCAGCCACGTCCTGACCGCGGTGGCGAACGTCGTGGCGGTGGTCGCGGTTTCGGCGGCGAGCGTCGTGAAGGCGGTCGCAGTGAAGGTCGCGGTGGTGAAGGTCGTCGTTTCTCCGGCGAGCGCCGCGAAAGCCGTGGCCCACGTCGTGAAGAAGGCACCAGCCGTCGTCGTTTCGGTGACGCGTAAGCCTTTCGCTTCTGACGTAAAGTAAAATATACAGCCCCGATACACGCTATCGGGGCTTTTTTTATTCCCTTTGTACTCTTGTACTGGTACAGTGCATCACACTAAAATGCAGAACCGCATGATTAACTGGAGAAAAGGCTGTATGGCGACACTAACCACCACCCAAACGTCACCTTCGCTGCTTGGCGGCGTGGTGATCATCGGCGGAACCATTATAGGTGCCGGGATGTTTTCCCTGCCCGTGGTCATGTCCGGTGCGTGGTTCTTCTGGTCGCTGGCGGCGCTGGTGTTCACCTGGTTCTGCATGCTGCATTCCGGCCTGATGATCCTTGAAGCGAACCTGAACTACCGCATTGGCTCCAGCTTCGACACCATCACCAAAGATCTGCTGGGCAAAGGCTGGAACCTGGTGAACGGTCTTTCCATCGCATTTGTGCTTTACATCCTGACCTATGCGTACATCTCTGCAAGCGGCTCGATTCTGCATCACACTTTTTCGGAGATGTCGCTGAACGTTCCGGCGCGTCTGGCCGGGCTTTGCTTTGCGCTGGGCGTGGCGTTTATCGTCTGGATGAGCACCAAAGCGGTGAGCCGCATGACGGCCATCGTGCTGGGCGCTAAGGTCATCACCTTCTTCCTGACCTTCGGCAGCCTGCTGGGGCACGTGACGCCCGCCACGCTGTTTAACGTTGCCGAAGTGAATACCTCCTACACGCCGTATCTGCTAATGACCCTGCCGTTCTGCCTGGCGTCGTTCGGCTACCACGGCAACGTGCCGAGCCTGATGAAGTACTACGGTAAGGATCCGCGCACCATCGTGAAGTGCCTGGTCTACGGCACGCTGCTGGCGCTTGGGCTGTATGTGATTTGGCTGCTGGGAACAATGGGCAACATCCCGCGCCCGGAGTTTATCGGCATTGCGCAAAAGGGCGGTAACATTGACGTGCTGGTGCAGGCGCTGAGCGGCGTGCTGAACAGCCGCAGCCTGGATCTGCTGCTGGTGGTCTTCTCCAACTTTGCGGTGGCGAGCTCTTTCCTCGGCGTGACGCTGGGCCTGTTTGACTACCTGGCGGATCTGTTTGGCTTTGACGATTCTGCGATGGGGCGTTTCAAGACGGCGCTGCTGACCTTCCTGCCGCCGATTGTCGGTGGTCTGCTGTGGCCGAACGGGTTCCTCTATGCCATCGGCTATGCAGGGCTGGCGGCCACCATCTGGGCGGCGATTGTGCCGGCGCTGCTGGCACGTAAATCACGTAAACGCTTCGGCAGCCCGAAATTCCGCGTCTGGGGCGGTAAACCGATGATTGCGCTGATCCTGGTATTTGGGGTGGGTAACGCGCTGGTTCACGTGCTGTCGAGCTTTAACCTGTTGCCTGTGTACCAGTAAACATATTGCCCGGTGGCGCTACGCTTACCGGGCCTACAGGAACCGCGTAGGCCGGATAAGGCGAAGCCGCCATCCGGCAAAAAACTACCCCACCAATTCTTCTTTCACCTGCATCGCCAGGTCAAACGAATGCAAACGCGCCTGGTGATCGAAAATCTGGCCGTTGACCATAATTTCATCCGCCTGCGTTTCACGCAGCACTGCTTCCAGCCCGTGACGCACTTTTGCCTTATCACCCACCAGCGACATGCTCAACGCCTGCTGCACGCCATACTGCTCGGAGGCCGACCACAGCTGATGCATATTTTCCACCGGAGGCGGCAACTGGCCCGTCTCGCCGCGGCGCAGCTTCACAAACGCCTGCTGCATAGAGGTAAACAGGAATTCCGCGTCGCGATTGCTGTCAGCGGCAATGATGTTGATACACACCATCGCGTACGGCTTTTCCAGACGCTCGGACGGTTTGAAGTTCGTACGGTAGAGGTGCAGCGCCTGATGCAGCATATCCGGCGCGAAGTGGGAGGCGAACGCGAACGGCAGCCCCAGCTGCGCGGCGAGCTGCGCGCTATACAGGCTCGAGCCTAACAGCCACACCGGGATCTTCTCGCCATAGCCCGGCACCGGGCGCACGTGCGGGTTCGGATCGCGTGCGTCGAACCAGTCCACCAGTTCCGCCACGTCGCGCGGGAAGTTATCGATATCGCCGCTCATATGGCGGCGCAGGGCGCGCATGGTCGGCTGGTCGCTGCCTGGCGCGCGGCCAAGCCCCAGGTCAATACGGCCCGGATAGAGGGTATTAAGCGTCCCGAACTGCTCGGCTATCACCAGCGGGGCGTGGTTCGGCAGCATCACGCCACCGGAGCCAAGGTGCAAAGTGGTGGTATTCGCTGCCAGGTAGCCAATCAGCACCGATGTAGCGGCGCTGGCAATGCCGACCATGTTGTGATGTTCTGCCAGCCAGTAGCGGTGATAGCCACGCTTTTCGGCCAGCTGAGCCAGATCGAGAGAGTGCGTGAAGGCTTCTCTTGCCGAGGAGCCTTGTGGGATCGGCGCCAGATCCAGCACCGAAAACGGAAGGGTTTTGTCAGTCATAACAGCTCACTTTGTCGACGGTCAATCTTTAATACTGCATTAAAAAATGATAACCGTTGTTAACAAAGTGAGCCTTTTTTAGGCCTGAAGTTCCAGCCCGGCCAGACGTTTCCAGTAACCGTTGCAGTCGCTGTTTGCCGCCAGCGGCAGCGGCGACGCGCCGTTTTCGTTAGCGCGGAAGGCGTCCAGCATCGCGAAAACGCTGGTATCCAGCGGCGACAGGCGCACCATGTCCACCAGCCCGTCCATCGACGCCAGCTCGTTGCCGAGGTTATAGACGTAACCGCTCATGGTCTGAATGCCGTTCAGGACAAACACCTGCTGGTTCTCCTGCGACAGCATGCTGCGCCCGTTCGGGTACTTGATGCAGCAGGTTTCACATTCATCTTTCGGGCGGTCTTCCGATCGCGCGGTGAAGCAGCGGGCAGAGTAGGCCAGCGGCAGATGACCGTAGCTCAGCACTTCCACTTCGAACTGATGGCGAATGCCCAGCTCGTCGCACTGATTCAGCAGGTTTGCCAGCCAGTCACGGGAGAGCTCCACCGGCATGCACCAGCGGGTCATTCCCTGTTTGAGCAGCAGGCGCAGGGTGACGGCGTTATAGCAGTTCAGCGCATGGCCTGCGACAAACGGCAGCCTGCGTTCGGCGCACATGTTCACTACCCCCAGGTCGCTCGCTTCCAGCAGAAACTCACCGTTTTCGACGTAGCGCTTCAGCTCGCCCAGTTCGGACGAAGCCTGCACCAGCGCGAGCGTTGACAGCACCACCTGCTTGCCGCTCCCGGCCAGGCTTTTCGCCATCTCCAGCCAGTCGCCCACTTTGGTGGCGCGGCGTTTGCTGCATACTGCTTCACCGAGGTAAATTACATCGGCGCTGCTGGTGGCGGCCTGTTGGTAAAAATCTTCCAGCGTCTCTTTTGGCCAGTAGTAGAGCACCGGCCCTAATGAATATTTCATGGTTATCTCACTGCCATTTACGGTGATACGCGCCCAGCGTGGTTTGCGTGCCTTCGGACATCGATCCGAGCGTCTCCATCCACGCCGCCTGTGGGGCGTAGTTCTGCGGGTCCGCCATGCAGCGGTCGATGGCCTGACGCCACACTTTCGCCACCTGGCTCACATAGGCCGGACTGCGCTGGCGACCTTCAATTTTCACCGAGGCAATATTGGCGGCCAGCAGCTCCGGCAGCAGCTCCAGCGTGTTAAGGCTGGTGGGCTCTTCCAGCGCGTGGTAGCGCTCGCCGTCGACCAGGTAGCGGCCTTTGCACAGCGTCGGATAACCCGCGTTTTCACCGTCCTGATAGCGGTCGATCAGAACTTCATTCAGACGCGACTCCAGCCCCTGCGGGGTCTGCTGCCAGCGGACGAAGCGGGCAGGGGAGCAGGCCCCGACGGTATTCGGCGATTCACCGGTTAAGTAAGAAGAAAGATAGCAACGGCCTTCGGCCATGATGCACAGACTACCAAAGGCAAAAACCTCCAGCGGCACTGGCGTGACGCGCGCGAGTTGCTTAACCTGATGAATAGAGAGCACGCGCGGCAGCACCACGCGAGCGACGTCAAAGTGTTGATGGTAAAAACGCACCGCCTCTTCGTTGGTGGCAGATGCCTGAACAGAGACGTGGCGCTCAATATGCGGATAGCGTTCTGCCGCATACTCAAGCATGGCGAGGTCGGCCAGGATTAACGCATCGGCGCCCAGCTGTGCTGCCATGTCCACCGCGCGCTGCCAGCGGGCGTAACCGTCAGGATGGGCAAACGTGTTGATGGCAATATGCAGCTTGCGGCGGTGCTGATGAACGAAGTTAACGGCTTCCTGAAGCTTTTTCTCCGTAAAGTTAAGGCCAGCAAAATGGCGGGCGTTGGTGTCATCTTTCAGCCCGATATAGACCGCATCGGCCCCATTCTCGATGGCCGCCTTAAGCGCCGGAAGGTTTCCGGCAGGGCAGAGCAGCTCCATAAATTATCCTGATGTAGTCGATAGCAAAATTGTTAACGAGCTGGGATTTTAATTAACCCATACGCGACAATTTTTGATTTAAGGCAGCTAATGGCGTATTGATGGCACCAATAATGGGATACGTCCGACGATGGTTTGTTGATTTACGCCGCTATGTTCTGGAACGGATGTGGCAAAATAGCGGGACTATAGCTATCAGGGAGTAAAGCTCGTGCTGGATAAACTGCGTTCACGTCTCGTACAATTCGGTCCATCAATGCTGAGCGTGCCGGTCAGGCTGGCGCCGTTCGCGCTTAAACGCCAGGTGCTGGAGCAGGTCCTGCGCTGGCAGTTCCGTCAGGCGCTGCAGGATGGCGAGCTGGAGTTTCTGGAAGGGCGCTGGTTAAGCATTGAGGTGCGTGACATCGGGCTGCGCTGGTTTACCTCCGTAGAGAACGACCAGCTGATCGTTCGTGAGTCCGCCGAGGCGGACGTGAGCTTTAGCGCCAACGCCAGCGACCTGCTGATGATTGCCGCGCGTAAGCAGGACCCGGACACACTCTTCTTCCAGCGCCGTCTGGTGATTGAGGGCGACACGGAGCTTGGCCTGTACGTTAAGAATTTAATGGATGCCATTGAGCTGGAGCAGATGCCGAAAGCGCTGCGCGTGATGTTGATGCAAATGGCAGATTTCGTTGAGGCGGGGCTGAAATCCCCGCCGGACAGTAAACACACTTCAGTAGGTGAGCCATGCTGATTCGAGTCGAAATAGGGATTGATGCACCGGGTATCGATGCGTTATTACGCCGCGCTTTTGAGAGCGACGCGGAAGCCCAACTGGTCCACGATCTCCGTGAAGACGGCCTGATCACGCTGGGGCTGGTTGCCACCGATGACGAAGGTCAGGTTGTCGGCTATGTTGCCTTCAGCCCGGTGATCGTTCAGGGTGAAGATCTTCAGTGGGTGGGCATGGCACCGCTGGCGGTAGATGAAAACTACCGCGGGCAGGGCCTGGCGCGCCAGCTGGTCTATGAAGGGCTGGACTCGCTGAATGAGTTTGGTTATGCCGCCGTGGTCACGCTGGGCGATCCGGCGTTCTATGGCCGTTTAGGCTTCGAGCAGGCCGCGCATTACGATCTTCGCTGCCGCTGGCCGGGTACCGAATCCGCCTTCCAGGTGCATCGCCTGGCGGATGATGCCCTGAACGGCGTAAATGGTCTGGTGGACTACCACGACCATTTTAATCGCTTTTAATCAGGCTCTCGCGTAGCGCCTCAAAGGAGCCGTCTCCGGTCACGAGGCGCTCCTTCTGGCGCTTCGTTAGCTGCTTAATACGGTACTCCAGCCTGAGTGCCAGCGATCTGTCCCCCACGGCGGCAGAAAAAGCCAGCTGCAGTTCGCCTTTCCCCCGCAGCGCTTTTGCCCCTTTCCCCGTTTGATGTTGTAAAAAACGCCGCGCCACATCGGTGGTGATCCCGGTGTAGAGTGCGTTATCAGCGGTTCGGACAAGATAGAGAAACCAGCACACGGTAAACAGATTCAGTATGTTAAGGTGAACGCACCATAGCATGAGAGAGAGCGAAAATGGAAACACTGGCCGCCATTAACCGCTGGCTGGCAAAGCAGCATGTCGTGACCTGGTGCGTATATAGCGAGGGCGAAATGTGGTGCGCCAACGCCTTTTACTACTACGATCCTGAACGCGTCGCTTTTTACGTCATGAGTGAGGACAAAACGCGGCATGCCCAGATGACCGGCCAGCAGGCAAAAGTGGCGGGCACGGTAAACGGTCAGCCGAAAACGGTCGCGCTGATCCGCGGCGTGCAGTTCAAGGGTGAGATTCGTCGTCTGGAAGGTGAAGAAAGCGACGCACAGCGTAAACGCTACACGCGCCGCTTCCCGGTTGCTGCTGCGCTAAAAGCCCCGGTGTGGGAAATCCGCGTTGATGAGCTGAAATTTACCGACAACACCTTGGGCTTTGGCAAAAAGCTTCACTGGCTACGCGCCGAGCAGGCGTAGCGCTTCGCGGTTAAACGCCGGGAGATCGTCCGGCGTACGGCTGGTGATCAGCTGGTCGTTATCGTTGACCACCTCCTGATCGTAAAACTCGGCCCCTGCGTTTTTCAGATCGATAACGATCGGTTTCACCGCCGTAAGCTTACGCCCGCGGACCACTTCAGCGCTGATCAGCAGCTGCGGGCCGTGGCAGATGGCAAAGACCGGCTTGCCGGTGCCGACGAAGTCACGGGTAAAGGTGACGAAACGCTCGTCCCCGCGCAGGGAATCCGGTGAATGGCCGCCTGGTAACAGCAGGGCGTCGAAATCTGACGGGCTGACGTTATCGATGGACTCATCGATGGTCACGCTGGCTTCGCCCTTGTGGCCCTTCACGGTTTTACCCGCTTCTTTCTCAATGGTGATGACCTCGTGGCCTGCCTTGCGGAATGCCTCAGCTGGCGACGTAAATTCTGAATCTTCAAACTCGTCGGTAATCAAGACTGCGATTTTTTTACCCATGCTTCCTCCGTTGTTTTCGCTTCAGACTGTTTTTTTCCCGTTTGTGGTAAATACTTACCGGTAACAGACTTTTAAGTGTGGTAGAGCAGGTCCAGATCGCAAACGGACAATTCTGTAAAGGGGATAAGATGAGTCAGGTACTGATTACCGGCGCAACCGGGCTGGTGGGGGGACATCTGCTGCGGCTGCTGATCCAGGACCGGCATATCAACTATATTGCCGCCCCGACGCGCCGCCCGCTGTTGGATATCACCGGCGTCTATAACCCGCACGATCCCCAGCTCACCGACGCGCTGGCGCAGGTGCAGGATCCTATAGATATCGCCTTTTGCTGCCTGGGCACGACGCGGCGTGAGGCGGGCAGTAAAGAAGCGTTCGTCCATGCGGACTACACGCTGGTGGTGGATACCGCCCTGACGGCGAAAAAGCTGGGGGCAAAACATTTCCTGGTGGTGAGTTCGCACGGCGCCAGCACCGGCTCACCGTTTTTTTACAATCAGGTGAAGGGCTAAATGGAAGAGGCGCTGATTGCGCAGAAGTGGGAGCGCCTGACAATCGTGCGGCCTTCCATGCTGATGGGCCACCGCGACGAACGGCGTTTTAACGAATCCTTCTTCGCCCCGCTGTTTCGTATCCTGCCGGGTAACTGGAAGTCCATCGAGGCGCGGGACGTCGCGCAGGCGATGCTGAAAGAGGCGCTGGCACCGTCGCAGGAGGGCGTCAATATCATCCCTTCGGCAAAACTGCGTGAAATCGCTCAGGGCGAGGCGTAAACTTCTCCGGCTTATTAAATAACACTCTCCGGGGAATGGTATGACTGGTCAGTCTTCATCTCAGGCGGCAACACCTGTCCAATGGTGGAAGCCCGCACTCTTCTTTCTCGTGGTCATCATTGGCCTCTGGTATGTGAAATGGCAGCCGTACTACGGCAAAGCCTTCACCGCCGCCGAAACGCACAGCATCGGTAAATCTATACTCGCTCAGGCTGATGCCAGCCCGCTGAAGGCGGCATGGGATTACGCCATGGTCTACTTCCTGGCGGTGTGGAAAGCTGCCGTCTTAGGGGTAATCCTGGGATCGCTGATTCAGGTACTTATTCCGCGAAACTGGCTGGTGAAAACACTCGGGCAGCCGCGCTTTCAGGGCACGCTGCTGGGGACGATTTTCTCTCTGCCGGGCATGATGTGCTCCTGCTGTGCCGCACCGGTAGCGGCGGGTATGCGCCGCCAGCGCGTATCCATGGGCGGTGCGCTGGCATTCTGGATGGGGAACCCGCTGCTCAACCCGGCGACGCTGGTGTTTATGGGCTTTGTGCTCGGCTGGCATTTTGCCGCTATCCGTCTGGTTGCCGGGCTGCTGACGGTGCTGGTGGTGGCGACGCTGGTACAAAAACTGGTGAAGGATACTGCCGTCGAACCCGCAGCCGTTGAACTGGACGTCAGCGAACCGCAGGGCGGTTTTTTTGCTCGCTGGGGTAAGGCGTTGTGGCAGCTTTTCTGGAGCACCATTCCGGTCTATATCCTGGCGGTACTGGTTCTGGGCGCGGCGCGCGTCTGGCTCTTCCCGCATGCGGATGGCGCAATCGACAACACGCTGATGTGGGTGATTGCGATGGCCGTTGCAGGCTGCCTGTTTGTGATCCCCACGGCGGCAGAAATTCCGATTGTCCAGACCATGATGCTGGCCGGTATGGGTACCGCACCGGCGCTGGCGCTGCTTATCACCTTGCCGGCAATCAGCCTGCCGTCGCTCATCATGCTGCGTAAGTCTTTCCCGGCGAAAGCGCTGTGGCTGACGGCGGGGCTGGTGGCGTTGAGCGGAGTGATGGTGGGGAGTATTGCGTTGATGTAAAAAAAGCCCGGTGGCGCTCGCGCCTACCGGGCCTTTAGTCAGACGTGGATTACTTAATGTAGGTAAACGCGGTGGTGACGTGCTTCACGCCGCTCACCCGGCTGGCGATATCCGCCGCCGCTTTCCCTTCACGATCGGTCACCAGACCCAGCAGGAACACTTCACCGTTTTCGGTCGTTACTTTTACGTTTGAGGATTTCACCTGGTCTGAACCCAGCAGCTGGGAGCGGACTTTGGTGGTGATCCAGGTGTCAGACGACGCGGTGCCCAGGCTGATTGGCTGACCCTGGCGGATTTCATTGAAGACTTCCGTGGTGCCCTCAACGCCCATTGCGATCTGCTTCGCGCGGCTGGAGAGTTCGGTATTCGGTGCCTGACCCGTCAGCAGGACTTTGCCCTGATAGGCCGTCACGTTGATACGCGCTTCTTTCTTGATTTGTTCGTCTTTCGACAGCGCACTGTTGACCCGCAGCTCCAGCGTACCGTCATCCACCTGCGTTCCCACAGAGCGCGGATCGGTCGCCGCTTTGGTGCCTACTGCGGCAGTACCCACAACGGCCGCAGCGATACATCCCTGAAGCAGTAATGCAGACATAAGGACTGCGAGGGTCGATAAAGCCTTCATAAAAACTCCTTAATCATCCTGGTGAGGGAAAAGCGTGTTATCGATCAAATCGCATAAGCAGTTTACCGTGAGCATATGCATCTCCTGGATACGTGCGCTACGGTGAGACGGAATGCGGATTTCCACATCCTGCGGCCCGAGCAGACCCGCCAGCTCACCGCCGTCATAGCCGGTTAAGGCGACGATGGTCATGTCGCGGGTAACGGCGGCTTCAACGGCTTTGACGATGTCCCGGCTGTTGCCGCGCGTGGAGATCGCCAGCAGCACATCGCCGGCATGCCCCAGGGCGCGCACCTGCTTTGCGTAAATTTCGTCATGCAGACGATCGTTAGCAATCGCTGTTAAGACCACATTATCGGTATTAAGTGCAATGGCAGGTAAACTCGGGCGTTCGGTTTCAAAACGGTTAATCATGCTGGCAGCAAAATGCTGTGCGTTGGCGGCTGAGGTTCCGTTGCCACAACAGAGGATTTTGTTGCCGTTAAGCAGGGATTGCACCAGCGTCATTGCAGCGCGAGAGATCGCGTCCGGAAGGGCTTCCGCCGCGGCAATCTGAGTCTGGATGCTTTCTGTGAAGCACACTTTAATTCTTTCGAGCACGTTATCCCTTTTAAATCTTAATTATGCGTCTTCGCCAAAAGCGTTTTTAAGCCATTCGATCTCATTTCCGGTGAAGGCTATCACATCGAAACGGCAATCCACAGTATCAAAGCTCCCATTATGGCGGGCAAGCCACAAGTGGGCAGTCTGTAATAATTTATGTTGTTTGGCGAGCGTCACGCTGGCGGCAGCACCGCCAAAACGGGAAGACTGTCGAAAGCGGACTTCTACAAACACAATTACCTGACCGTCTTTCATGATCAGATCAATTTCGCCGCCGCGCCCGCGGACGTTGGCGGCGATAAAGCGCAGTCCTTTGCCTTCGAGCCAGCGACGCGCTTTTAACTCCCACGCATCGCCGGTCTCTTTACGGCTTAACTGGCCGGGACGATTTGCCCCTGCTGGTATTTGAGCCATGATAACTTCCTGTTAATCACACAGTCCTGAGTGGCTGTCAGATCGCCGGTGTTGCCGTTAAGTTCAAAGCCCGGCACCTGACGCATCTGGGTAAAGTGGTTTGCCAGCGCCCACGCATCAACACCCATCGCATACAGACGCGCCAGCGAATAGTCGTTACGTACGGAGCTTAGCGCCTGCTGCATCAGCGCCGGGTTGCTGCCCGCCAGCATCGGGATTTCGCTGTACTGCAGGCCGTCCATTTCCAGACGGAAATCCGGGCCTGCGGTGCCCTGTGCGCTGCGGGAGCTGGCGTAGAGCGTTGCACCGCTCTGGCTGCCGTTACGCATCGCGATCATCGGCTTGATAAAGGCGATCTCCTGCGGCGTGGCAACGATATAGGCCGCATCCACTTTACCACCACCGCTTATCTGCGCGTCGGTTGGCGGGGCAGGGATGGTCAGGCCGCCAATGGTCACGCTCTGCTGCTGCGGCAGGCTGGCGGAAACCGGACTGCCGTTAAGCGCGATACCCGCTCCACCGTTAACGCCCGCACGCAGTTCAGAGACGGAACCGAATTTCTGCTGCAGCACGATGCCGCCGCCCAGCTTCTGCCACTCGTCGGCAAAAGCATTAGCCACGCGATCGCCCAGCGTACTGCGCGGGATCAGCAGCAGCGGGGCCTGTTTACCCTGCTCGTGGATATGACGCGCCGCATCGCGGGCTTCATCTTCCGGAGAGAGTGCGAAGTAGCAAATATTGGCCCGGTTCTGAACCTGTTCCGGCTGGTTGAGCGCCAGTACGTTCAACGTGGTATTGCTCTTCATCAGCTCTTCCACGTTGTTTTTCAGCAGCGGGCCGACAACGATGCTTGCCCCGTCCTGCTGAACCTGCGCCAGCACCTGGTCAAGCGGCTTCGAACTGGTGTCGTAGATTTTCAGCTCAGCGCCAGGATTCGCGCTGGCGGTCGCCACGGCCTGCGGCTGAGCGGCAGGTTGTGATGCTGGTTGTGCCGGCTGCTGTTGAGGCTGTTCTGCCGTAGCCTCTGGTGCAGGCGTCGCTTGTGCCTCAACCGGAGCCTGTGCTGCCGGTGCTGCCGTCGCTGGAGGGGTAGTCGGTGCGGTAACCGGATTTTGCATTGTACCCTGCGCCGGGGTTTGTGCGGTGGTCAGGTCACTGGTCTCGGCGGCAGAGGGGCTGACAACGTCGTTCACGTTGGCCGCCTGCGCTGCCTGCACCGGAACCGCACTGCCCGTTACCGGCGTGGTGCCGTTTTTCGCCGCTTCAAAGCCCTGTTGAATCGTACGGCCAAACACTGCCGCCTGGCCATTCAGCGGCAGAAGCAGCGCAATTTTGCTTGTCGACGCAGGCTTAAAGTTCTGCACATTCACCAGTTGGGTTGGCAGCATTTTTGCGCCCGGGTTCTGCGGGTAACGGGTCTGCCAGTCGGTAATACCGGCTTTCAGCATTTTTGGATCGCTGCGGTTGTTAAACCACATCTGCTGCAGATCAAGCCAGCCCTGAAGCACGTTTTCGTCCGCGTTAATGACCAGCGCCTTTGCCTGATCCTGGGTCATCGAGGCAAGCGCCTGCCAGGTGGCATCAATGTTTTTCTGCTTGTCGGCACCGGCGAGCAGCGGCTCCTGGGCAATCAAGGCACGCAGGAGCGTCAGGGAAGGGCGCCCCTGCTCAGCGGTAATGCCCGCCTGCCAGAAGCGCGCCTGCTGGTTTTTATCCAGCGCGCTCAGGTCGATGCTCCCCAGGATCTTTTTCGCGCCATCATAATCTTTCTGCGCGACCTTCAGCTCGGCAGAGAGCAGGCTCTGCTCAAGTTGCTGAGTATCGTTAAGCTCTTTCGGCAGTTGGCCGAACAGCTCGGCAGCCTGCTGGGTTTTGCCCTCTTTCAGCAGTGCACGAATGGCGAGTAATTGCCAGTTGATCCTGGTATCATTTGTACTCTGCGACATTTGTTGCAGATAAAAGCCAGAATCAGCCTGAGCGGAGCCCTGAAGATGGGCGGTGCTCTGGTCAGGTGCCTGGGTGCCACAGCCTGCAAAAATCAGGGCTGCGAGCAGCAGCGGCACGCTGCGCGTGGCTTTTTTTCGAAGAAACGTTAACGGTACCATACTGTATCCAGTGATTTTTTTACGCAATGCTCAATATTAAATCGGCAATACGGACGAAACAATGAAACAACACGAAACGGCAGATAATTCTCAAGGCCAGCTTTATATTGTACCTACTCCTATCGGGAATTTGTCTGATATTACCCAACGTGCGCTGAACGTATTGCAAGCTGTTGATTTAATTGCCGCTGAAGACACCCGACACACCGGTTTACTTCTGCAACATTTCGCGATTAACGCCCGTTTGTTTGCCCTGCACGATCACAATGAGCAACAAAAAGCCGAAACGCTGGTGGCGAAGCTCAAAGAGGGGCAGAACATCGCGCTGGTCTCTGACGCCGGGACGCCGCTGATTAACGATCCTGGCTACCATCTGGTGCGCACCTGTCGCGAAGCCGGGATTCGCGTTGTGCCGCTGCCGGGACCGTGCGCCGCTATTGCTGCATTGAGCGCCGCAGGTTTGCCGTCTGACCGTTTCTGCTATGAAGGCTTCCTCCCTGCCAAATCTAAAGGCCGCCGCGACGTCTTAAAAGAGCTGGAAGCGGAACCGCGCACCCTGATCTTCTACGAATCCACTCACCGCCTGCTGGAAAGCCTGGAAGATATGGTGACCGTCTGGGGGGAAGGCCGCTACGTGGTGCTGGCGCGCGAGCTGACCAAAACCTGGGAAACCATTCACGGCGCGCCAGTCGGTGAACTGCTGGCGTGGGTGAAGGAAGACGAAAACCGCCGCAAAGGCGAAATGGTGCTGATTGTCGAAGGGCATAGGGCGGAAGAGGATGCCCTGCCTGCTGATGCGCTGCGCACGCTGGCCTTGCTGCAGGCCGAACTGCCGCTGAAGAAAGCGGCGGCATTAGCAGCAGAGATTCACGGCGTGAAGAAAAATGCGCTGTATAAGTATGCGCTGGAGCAGCAGGGGGAGTAAGCCAAATGAGCCGCTATCAGCCTCCTTTTACCATCACACCCTTTATCCTCAATCAGGTGGTTGAGATTGGTGAGCTATTAGGACATTGGGCGGCACATTCAGGTCGAACATCTCCGCTTCTCCGTAAAGAGAACCGTATTCGAACTATTCAGGCCTCGTTAGCGATTGAACACAACTCGCTGACGACAGGCCAGGTGACGGCAATTATGGAGGGCAAGCGCGTGCTTGCTCCCGAAAAAGATATTCAGGAAGTACGCAACGCTATCCTGGCATATGAGAAGTTGCCCGAATGGAAGCCCTGGAAGCTCAATGACTTACTGAGTGCGCACCGATTATTAATGATTGGGCTGGTCGAACAACCCGGCAAGCTCAGGAATGGCGGTGTAGGGGTATATCGTGGAAATCAGTTAGTTCACATGGCTCCGCCAGCCTCGCAGATAAATCGCCTTATCGGCGAGCTTCTCACCTGGCTTAAGCAAACCGATCTTCATCCGCTGATTGCCAGTTCAGTATTTCATTACGAGTTTGAGTTTATTCATCCCTTTTCGGACGGAAATGGCCGCATGGGGCGGCTGTGGCAAACGTTGATCTTAAGCCAGTGGCGCGCAGAACTGGCATGGCTGCCCGTTGAGACACTCATTCACTTCCAGCAAGCGCGCTATTACCAGATTTTAGGGCAGTGCGATCGGGCCAGTGATTGCACGGTATTTGTTGAATTCATGCTGCAAAATATGGCGGAAGCGTTGCGGGAAGGAATCAGTATGTCGTCCGTCATGTCGGAAAAAATGTCGGAAGAATTGTCGGAAAAAGAAAAGGCAATCCTTGAGCTTCTTACCGTTCAACCGCAATTGACTGCGGTAATGTTGGCCTCTGTACTGGGCGTGACTTCCCGTACCGCGGAGCGATATCTCCATTCTTTGCAAACAAAAGGTAAATTGAAACGCATCGGGGCAAGGAAAGGCGGAAGCTGGCAGGTCATGGCATAACCTGCCAGCTGAACACGACTTATTTACCTGGTATCGCCTCAAACACCAGCATTTCCAGCGGTTGCAGCGTAATCACCACGGCGTTTTTGTACGCCTCCGGTACGGTTGAATTACGGCCATACATCCCTTTCAGACTAAACTGCACCGCGTCTCCTGTCGGGATTTCGAAATCTCGCGTCAAATCCAGGTAGTAGCTTTGCGGCTTATCCGACGGGTTACGCAAGCCGAGTATGGCTTTCTCTTTACTCCACGAAGCCCAGCCGTAAACCTGCAGCGCCGTCGGGTCTCCGCCAATCCAGTGCGTATCCACCAGCACGCTGGCATTGTCACGCGACCATTTTGCGGCCTGCGCCAGTGTATCCCATTTCGCCTTGTTCAGCATTGAAGGGGTGATATACAGTTCCTGCAACTGGGTGCCGGTGGCGAAGTAGCTCCAGACCTGATCGGCAAAATCACTGTCCGTTTGCACCTTCTCCAGCCCGTAATAGGCATTCTCAGCGCTGACGATGCCGTGGTACATCAGCGAGTTCAGCGGAAACAGCGGGCCTTTGCGCACAATGGAGCGGTACGTTTCGGCATCGCGGTAGGTCATCCACTGCTGCACCGGCGTGCCGCGACCGTACAGGTTGATGTCATCACCCTGACGCCAGATGGAATCCGCATAGAACAGCCAGGACGGACTGGCGTTGGTGCCGGTCGTCAGGTTGATAAACAGATTCGGGTTGGCGCTGCGCATGTTATGCAGCAGAGCGATGGAGGCGTCAAAATCCGAGGCGAACGGGCTGCCCGGGATATGCGCGTTGGCGTTACCCATCCCGTCCAGCTTGAATGAGGTAATATGCTCGTTCTTGATAAGCTTAACGATCTGCTCATTGAAGTTTTTAAAGTAGTTAGGCCCTGACAGGGCCAGCTTCCCGTCGACGGTTTCGAACCCATATTCTTTTGCATGCGAGACGCGAACGTCACGCGGTTTGTTATACCCTCCCCACGGTGAGAGCCACAGCCCGACCGAGCTGTGCAGGCTGTCGGCTTTTTCCCGTACCTTGCCAAAACCGTTGCTGAATGCCGGGCCAAACAGCCAGCGCCCGGTAAGGTCGTCCCAGCCGTCGTCCAGCAGGAAGGCGTCCAGCGCCACGCCGCGTCCGGTGATAAATTCCTTATTCCATTCGTCCATCCGCCCCAGCACGTCCTGTTCGGAATAGGGGGTAAAGAAGCCAATATCCATCCAGCTGTTGTAGTGCAGGTAGGGCTTATACGGACGCGGACGCACGGCATTAATAAACTGGTTTACGCTGCGGCGCAGCTGGCTGATTTCCGGGAAGGTACCGAAGTATGTGGTATAGCTGACCGGCGTTGCGGGCTGAATCGGCGTTTTTAACTCTACGTTGAGGTTGGTCGTCGCTTCATAGGCGTAAGTATTCACGATCGGTTTATCTGGAAGAATAAAGAACGAATCAGCAACGATCGGCGAGCTGTTGATCGCCCCGTCAACATACGGTGCCTGTGACTGCTTTTTCGTCGGGAAGAAGGTGATTTTCGCCACGTCTCGCGGCTGGCCGACTGCGGCAACGGTGTAGTCGATGCTGGCGTATTTCCCCTTCACCAGATTCAGCTTCACCGTTACGTTAAAGTCCGGATGGGTAAAGTCGATGACAATCGCGTTGTCCCGCTTTTCGACGTGCTTGATGGTGAAATCAGCGGTGTGGATTTTTGTCTCATCCGGCAGCGTCAGAAAGAACAGCTCCTGCGGCGTGAGCGGATGGTTAGCCTTGCTGTCCTTCACTACCACCGCTGCATTTGCATCATCAAACGAGAGGGCAATATTGTCGTTATTGAGCGCGTAGTTCGCTGCTGCCGCACCATGTGAAACAGCGAGAGCCAGCAGCGAGAGCGTGAGTACTTTTTTCATCGGTTAAGATCCTAATCAGTAATGCTTCAGCATGCGGTTGATGGATTGCTCCAGCCAGTAGCGCTGGGTGCCGAAGTTAATCCGCAGGTAGTTTTCGCCGTTTTGCACGTAGTGGCTGCCGTCTTCAATCACGACACCGGCCTGTTGGGCGAAATGTTGGGTCAACGCTGTGGTGCTGCGCTCGTCGGCGCTCACGTCTATCCAGGCCAGATACGAGGATTCCGGGTTCATCATCTTCCACGCCGGGAAGTGAGTCTGAATAGCGTCTGCAAGATAGCGCGCATTCCCTTGCAGATACCCGTTCAGCGCGTCGAGCCATGGCAGGCCGTGCTGATAGGCGAGGATAATCCCCCATACGCCGAACATATTGGGTGAGGTAATTGAGTTCTTCTCCAGCTGCTGGCGGAAGCGCTGGCGCAGCGAATCGTCCGGGATCATCGAATAAGACGTTTTCAGCCCGCCCAGGTTGAAGGCTTTATTGGGTGACGTCAGCACGATCAGGTTGTCTTGGGCGGCACAGCCCGAAGCCAGACAGCTGACGAATGTACCGTCCAGAATGTGCTCGGCATGAACTTCATCGACGACAAGAATCGTGCCGTAGCGCTTACAGAGATCGGACACCTGGCGTATCTCATCCGCGCGCCAGATTCGGCCCGAGGGATTATGCGGCGAGCAGAAGAACCACAGTTTGGGACGGTGGGTTTTGAGCTGATCTTCAACCAGATTAAAATCCAGCTGATAGCGGTTTTCCTTCACGCTCAGCGGATTTGCAAGCACCCGCACGCCCTGGCGCTGTGCTGCCATCGCAAACGGATCGTAGACCGGCGTATTCATCATCACGCTGTCGCCAGGCTGGCAGAACGCCTGAACCGTGTAGTGCAGCGTGGAGACGGTGCCGTAGGTCAGGGTGATCCACGACTTCTCCACCTCAACCTGATGACGCGTGCGCTGGAAGGCGATCGTCGCGTCGTAAAATTCGTCGAAGCACCAGGTATAGCCAAAGGTGCCGTGCTCCACGATGCGCCGGAAGCCTTCAATAACGGCGGGCGGCGAGGTGAAATCCATATCGGCGATCCACAGCGGGATAAACCCCTGCGGAACATCACCAAAGCGCGAGCAAACAAACGCATGGTCCCATTTACGGCACTTATCGCTTTTACGCTCGATGATTTTGTCGAAATCAAACACAACGACCCCCTGTTAAATTAAGGCTTCAATGCCGGTTTTGACGCTCTGCACCTGCGGGCCGATGATCACCTGTACGCTGTGAGCATCCAGCACCACCACCGACAGGGCGCCTGCCGCCTTCAGCGCCTGCTGATCGATAAGGCCCATCTCTTTCACCACCAGACGAAGGCGGGTGATGCAGTTGTCGAGCGACTCGATGTTCTCTTTGCCACCGAGCGCGCGCAGGATAAGTCCATGATCGTATTTCGATTTTCCACGCGCGCGGGTGTTGGCTTCGACGGCCTGCTGCGCAGCCTGCGCGTCCACTTCACGTCCCGGCGTCTTGATATCGTGTTTGAGGATGTACCAGCGGAAGACGACGAAGTAGATGGCAAACCAGGCAATACCGACCGGGAACAGTAGATACCATTTGGTCGACATCCCCTGCATCACGCCGAAGATCAGCAGATCCAAAATCCCGCCGTCGGTGTTGCCGATGGTGACGCCGAGCAGTGCCATCACCATCAGCGCCAGGCCCGACATCACGATATGGAAGGCGTAGAGCGCAGGGGCGATAAACAGGAACAGGAACTCAATCGGCTCTGAAATACCGGTGACGACGGACACCAGCACGCCGGAAAGCAGCAGCCCCTTAATCACCGGGCGGTTCTCCGGACGGGCGGTGCGGTAGATGGCGTACGCCACGGCGGGTAAGCCAAAGATAAAGGTCGGCATAAACCCTTGTGACAGAAACGCGGTAACGTGCGGGCTAAACGGCAGTCCGGCTTTCAGCTCGGCGTAGAAGATGTTCAGCGCGCCGGCCACTTCAAGGCCGTTGACCATCTCAATGCCGCCTGCCGGCGTGAAGCGCACCATCGCCAGCAGAATATGGTGCAGGCCGAAGGGTTTAAGCAGCAGCACGCCCACGCCATAAAGGAAGGGGCCAAAGACGCTGGTGCTCTGGATAATATGGCCGATGCCGGCAATCCCCAGCGCCACGTATTCCCACAGCAGCGGGATAAACAGCCCGACCAGCGACAGCGTGAGTGCGGTAATGATGGGCACAAAACGAATGCCGCTGAAAAAGGCAAAGGCATCGTGTAACACGGTGTCCTGAAAACGCTCATGCAGGAAGTAAGTGATTACCCCGACCACGATGCCGCCCAGCACGCCCATCTCCAGGGTCTGGATCCCCAGCACGATCGATTGTCCTACCTGTCTCATGGTGGCGGCGTCGGCAAGCTGGTGGGTGGCGGTCAGGTAGTAGTTGATGCTCATGTTCATCAGCATATAGCCAACGAACCCGGCAAAAGCGCCCACGGCCTTGTTGCGTTTGGCAAGACCCATCGGGATCGCCATGGCGAACATCAGCGGCAAATAGGTAAAGGCGAAGCCGCCCACCATGGCGATAAAGCCAAAGGTCAGCTGCGTTAACTCGCCGCCCAGAAAGGGAAAACTTTTAATGGTGGAAGGGCTGGTGACGGAGCTGCCGATACCCAGCAGCAGCCCCATAAAGGCCAGCAGGGAGACCGGGAACATAAATGTCTTTCCCAGGCTTTGGAAAAATTCCCACGCTTTCGATTTAAACGACTTTTCCTGTGTCATGTTGGGACTCCTCGGATTTTTAGGATAATGGAAGGCGCTGTCCGGCTTAAGGACGCGCCTTCATATTTGCGAGGCTTATAGTTATTTTTTAGGTATTGACGTGATGCGCGATGGAATCAGGCTTCAGCAGGAAGCAGCAGCCGGTTTGCGGAGCCGCAAACGGTGATTTTGCTTCTGACCACCTCTTTCATGGCGTCCATGCCGACCCGCATGTAGAAGCGCGGATCGTTGCCCTGCGGGTTTTCGGCAAACCAGGCTTTCACCGCGTCAGAAAAGGCGATTTTCAGCTCGGTTGCCACGTTGACTTTGCACACGCCCAGCTCGATGGTGCGGCGAACAAACTCATCCGGCACATCGCTCGCGCCGTGCAGTACCAGCGGCACGGTGACCACTTCGCGAATTTCCGCCAGCCGCTGGAAGTCGATTTTCGGACGTTTGGTATACAGGCCGTGTGCGGTGCCGATGGCGACGGCAAGGCTGTCGACGCCGGTCAGTTCGACGAAGCGTTTCGCCTCCTGCGGATCGGTGAGAAACGCGCTTTCCGCATCAACGCTCATGTCATCTTCCACGCCGCCCAGGCGGCCCAGCTCGGCTTCGACGCTGCAGTCGTTGAGGTGGCAGAAATCGACCACCGACTTCACCAGCTGCACGTTCTGTTCAAACGGATAGTGGCTGCCGTCGATCATCGCGCTGCGCACGCCCGCGTTGACCTTGCGGCGAATATCGTCCAGCGATTCGTGGTGATCGAGGTGCAGCGCCAGCGGCATGTCGTAGGTGAGGGAGTACGCGCTGCACAGGGCGTAGATCTCTTCCAGCGCGATGTGCTTAAAGGTGCCCGGCGTACCCGCGAGGATCACCGGCGATCGCATTTCGCTGCACGCTTCGAGGATCGCCTGGATCGTCTCCGCGTTGTGGATGTTGAACGCCGGAACGGCATAGCCTTTTGCCTGTGCGTCCTGCAGAAGATATTTCGTTGAGATAATACTCATAATCAGATCCTCTTAAGCCTGCCACGGATGGATAACAACGCCCTGCACTACGCGGTTGACCGTCCCGCTGGCGGATGGCGTATCGGGCGTATTGCCCACGCTGAGCGACTGGGTAAGTGCAAAGACCTGGGCATAGATCAGGAAGCAGAACGCCTGTTCCATATCGATAAACGGTCGTGAAGGCGGCAGCAGAATGTGCGGACCCGCTTCAATGATCGGATCGTTTTCAGCGGCGATGGCGATGACGCGCAGGGCCTGGCGATCGCGGCGCAGTTCGGCCAGCAGATCCAGATCGTACTGACGCGTATACGGATGGCTGGAGATGAACACCACCACCAGCGTTTCGTTGTCGACCAGAGATTTCGGCCCGTGACGGAAGCCCGTCGGGGAATCGTAAAACGCCGCCAGCTTGCCCGCCGTCAGCTCCAGCACCTTCAGCGCTGATTCGCGCGCCGCCCCCTGCAGGCCGCCGCTTCCCAGATACACGATCCGTTTCCACGGCTCATTGCCAAAGACGCCGTGACTGAAATCGCCGAGCGAGGAGAGGATCGCCTGACAGCGATCGGCCACGTCGCGGAAGGTTTGACTGTTGATCGTCTCCGGGGCGAATACGGCCAGACAGCTCGCCATCATGGTGGTGATGCTGCTGGTCATCGCGAACCCGCGATCGTGCGTTTCGGCAGGCATCAGCAGGGCATATGCGTTATCGCTTTCGACGGCCGTCTGGTACAGGCTCCCTGCCTCGTTGCAGGTGATCGACAGGTGGTAGCACTCCGGTACGAACTGATTGGCCAGCTCAACGGCCGCGACGCTTTCCGGGCTGTTGCCGGAGCGGGCAAACGAAACCAGCAGCAGCGGATGCGCAGGGCTGAAGTAGTCCATCGGGTTTGTGACCAGGTCAGTGGTCGGGACGGCGGAGATAGTTTTCCCGGTGTGGCTCGCAAGCCATGGCGCAATGATATCGCCGATAAACGCGGACGTGCCCGCGCCGGTCAGGACGATCCGCAGATCGTGCTTGCGCAGCAGCGGCGTCAGGAAGCTGTCGATCGACGCGCGCAGGCTATCGATATTGTTGAGCGAGCGGATCCAGCTGGCAGGCTGCTGGCGGATCTCTTCTTCGGTCCAGGTGCCGGTTGTCGCGGCGGTAGTGGTTTGTGGCATAACTCAGTCCTTAGTCGTGTGAATTCCACATCAGACGCTGGCAATCGTGTCGCTATCTTTCGTTTCGTTTCACTTGTTCACTTAAGCAGTTAAATAAAATCTATAGAAAAGAAATCGAAACTTCAATGAAAGAAAAGAAATAAAACGAAAAGTGTGATCGTGAAAGGTAGCGGCAGATTAAAGGAAAGGAAAAGAAAGGCCTTACGATCGGGTGCCGTAAGGCCAACAGGAGACACAATGAAAGGGCTAAAGGGGGAGAGCCTGACCCTGAATCCAGATTTGCTGGAGGTGTAAACCCCCGTCCAGCGCGTTGAGATTCGCGCGTTTACCCGGCGCTAGCGAACCGAGTTGGTTATCCACGCCCAGAAGGCGGGCGGGATGCAGCGAGGCCATATGAATGGCGTCTTCGGCAGTAATGCCTGTATGTTCCACCATATTGCGTACGGCGGCATCCAGCGAGAGCGTGCTCCCGGCCAGCCCGCCGGAGCCGGTTCGAACCACGCCGTTTTGCATCGTGACCGCTTCACCACAGAGCGTATACCGACCGTCCGGCATACCGGCCGCCTGCATGGCATCGGTGATCAGTACCAGGCGTTCTTTCGCGCAGCAACGGCATAATCGCATGGCTCCCGGATGAACGTGGTGGCAGTCGGCAATCAGCTCCAGCCACGCCCGTTTGTCCGTCAGCCCGGCGCCGACCATGCCGGGTTCCCTGTGGTGCAGCCCCGTCATGCCGTTATAGCAGTGCACCAGCCCATCGGCACCCGCGTCAAACGCGGCGAGGGTTTGATCGAACGTAGCGGCGCTGTGGCCCAGCATCACGCATATCCCGCGCTGTTTAAGATGGCGAATCGCCAGCAGCGCGCCGGGTTTTTCCGGCGCCAGCGCCACCACCCGTAACGTACGCAGTGAAACGTCAATCAACCTTTCCAGCTCGGCGATATCCAGCTCCCTGAACAGGTCCGGCGGATGCGCCCCTTTGTTCTGCGGCGTAAAGTACGGCCCTTCCAGATAGCTGCCCAGGATCTGCGCGCCGGGGCCGCCCGACTGACAGCGTCGGGCGATTCGCGCGAGCGCGCCGTGGATAGCCTCCAGCGGCGCGGTGACGGTGGTGGGTAAAAAGGCGCCCACGCCTTCGCGCGCTTTATGCATTGCCAGAGTATCCAGCACGTCAGGCGCATCATCCATTACGTCCACGCCCGCGCCGCCGTGGACGTGCGTATCGATATACGCCGGGCACAGCAGTTCCGCATCGCGCGACGCCACGCCCGTCGGGATAGGCTCGATCGCCGCTATCACGCCGTTTTCAATGCGTAGCTGGTGGTCATCCCGCCATCCCTCTTCGGTAAGCACCCGCCTTGCGCGCAGCAGCTGGCTCATATTCCTTCCTCTGCGGGGGCTTCCTCGCGACAGCGTCCCAGCTCGTCTACGAGGCTGGTCAGGCCGCGGTGGCCGCACTCCAGTGCCTGCAGACGAAACGCTTCGCTACTTAATCCGTCACGTTCCAGCACCATTTCCAGCAAAAGCTGCAGGTTGGTGCCGGTAATCACTTCGCTACCCGGTCTTTTCATCGCGAGCGTCGAGGCCAGGCGAAACGGCGTGCCGCCGAGAAGGTCGGTCAGGAAAATAATATCCTGCTCTGGATCCAGTTCACTCACCGCCTGCGTTAGCTGAGCTGTCAGCCTGACAGTGGTGGAGGTTTCCGGAAAATCGATGGCGATAAACTGCGGCTGCTCGCCAAGGATCTGCCTCATCGCCTGTTCAAGCCCGCTGGCAAAGCCGCCGTGACCCGTCAAAATTATGCCTAACATCGCAACCTCTTTGCTTTTACAGGAAGTGACAGAATTTACCGACAACGCCCAGCAGTACGGTGATACCGATCAGCCGCAGCGGGCTCCAGCCGCGGCGCACCAGCCAGAACATGGTCAGGGTGTAGACCAGCGGCAAGAACGCGGGCATCAGCTTGTCGATAACGTCGGCCTGCAGTTTGACGACGGCATCACCCGCCTTAATTTCAAGCGTCGTATTGAGTCGGACGTAGGTCGCCACCAGCGCGCCGATCACCGTCATCCCGACAATAGAGGCCGCGTGGCCGACCTTTTTGGTGTTGGCTTTGATCAGCGGAATGGCGGCAACGCCCATTCGGTATGCGTAGTGCGCCAGGCCAAAGCGCAGGCCGAGATGCACCACGTTGAACAGCACGATAAAAACTACCGCGCCAAGAATGGAGCCTTGCAGCGCCAGGCTGGCACCAATACCGCCGCAGATGGGTAACAGGGTCAGCCAGAACATGGCGTCACCAATGCCTCCGAGCGGGGCACCGACCGCAATTTTGGTGCTCTGAATGCTGTTTACATCCTGCTTGGAACGCTCCATTGCCAGAATAATGCCGATAACGAAGGTCACCAGAAACGGATGGGTGTTAAAGAAGCCCATATGACCTTTCATCGCCCGCGCCAGGTCCCGCTTATTGGTGTGGATCTTTTTCAGCGCGGGCAGCAGCCCGTACAGCCAGCCGGAGGCCTGCATACGTTCATAGTTAAACGAGGCCTGCAGCAGCATGGAGCGCCAGGCCACGCGGTTAATGTCTTTTTTGGTCAGCTCCGCGCCAATGGTCTGGTCTTCATAGATGTTTTCATTCACGCCGCTCAGCAGCGTCTCTTCACTGACAGACGCGCCCGGCAGGGTGGTTTGATTAGATGCCATCTTCAAATTCCTCTTTCTGGGCCGCGGGCGCCGTCGGTTCAGGCGATTTACGCAGCAGGTCGATCAGCGCCATCGCCAGCGCCGCTGCGGCAATCGCCAGTACCGGAAGCTTCAGCCAGGCCGCGGCGACAAAACCGATAATGAAGTAAGGGATGTAGACGTTTTTCATCATGATCTTCAGCAGCACGGCGAAGCCGATCGCTGGCATGATGCCGCCCGCGACGCCGAGACCGTCAATCAGACGCTCCGGCAGGATAGCAATGGCGGTTTTCGCGTGTTCAGCGCCAAAGTAGATGGGCAGAAACGCGCACAGGAAATAAAAAATGCCGAGCGCCAGCAGCGCCAGATAGTTGACTCGCTCTATGCCGTCGGTGTCCGCGTTGGCCGCCATGCGATCGCAGCGTGACATCACGCCGGACATCACGGAGAAGAGGAAGGTGATACCCATCTGCACCGCCACGGCAAACGGCACCGCGACCCCAACGGCGACATCCGGCTTCACGCCCGTGGTGATGGCAAACGTGGTGCCGACGATGGTGCCGATAATCACGTTTGGCGGCTGCGCGCCCGCCAGCGGCGCCAGACCCATCCAGACCAGCTCTAAGGTACCGCCGGTCAGGATCCCGGTATGCAGATCGCCCAGTATCAGGCCGACCAGAGGACCAAGCACCACCGGGCGGTGCATGTGTGTTAAGCCGTTAAACATATCCAGGCCCGCGATAAAGGCAAGAAGCCCCAGCGCGAATGCCTGCAACAGACTGATTTCCATTGTGAATCCCTCAAAGCAGTTTAAAGAGATCCAAAGCGGTCTCTGTTGGGACGCCCTGAACAAAGCATTCCACCCCGGCCGCTTTCAGGCCGTTGAACGCAGCGATATCGTTCGCGTCGACAGAGACCGTTTTGGCAATTTGCTGTTTGCCACTGGCGTAGTGCATGTTTCCGACATTGATACGGGTGATGGGCACGCCGCCTTCAACCAGCTTCAGAAAATCGGCGGGTGATTTGCAGACCAGCAGGATTTTCTGGCGGTCAGCGGCGCGGTGAATATTGTCGATCGTTTTTTGCAGCGACCAGAAACGCACGGCGATCCCTTCCGCGAGCACCATTTCCATCAGGTTTTGTTGAACCGGATCGTCTGCAACCTCGTCATTTGCCACCAGCACCAGGTTTGCCCCCGCAAACCCCACCCACTGCACGCCCACCTGTCCGTGGATCAGGCGTTCATCAATGCGGCATAAGACAATGTTTGGCATAGCGTTTTCCTCTTTTTAATTATGCGTGTGGAGTCGTTACGCCTTCGCAGGCGGCATGGTACTGCTGGAGTATGTCCTGAATGTGGTCGATGATGAGTTCCCGCGACGTTGACTTGAGAGCGCCCTCGCGAACTTTGCTGTACTGCAACGGCAAATACTGGCTGATAAGCGGCAGCGGAATGGGTTCGTCTGCCAGATTGCGCACCAGTCGTTCAAAGGCATCGTCAATCTGGCTGTCCGGCCAGTAATAGCGCACGCGGTCGGAGTAGCTGTAGCCGCGGGCCAGGCGTCGGGCGTTGCCGTCACCGTGATAGTGGCTTTGCCAGTATTCCGGGCGATCGAGCATCACGTTTTCCAGAACGTGACGCAGGCCCGAGCTGGCTTTCGCCGGGAGCAGTTCTTCTTCAATGGCGGCCAGCGAGAACAGCGCTTCACGCAGGGCAAAGGTCAGGGCAGGGCCGACTTTTAAAATAGCGAAGTGATCGTTCACCAGCTGGCGCAGCGCCTGTTGCGTCTGGTAATCGGTAGAGTGTGCTTCAAATACCAGCGTGTCATAGGCTTCAACCATCTTGCTCAGCGCGACGGCTTTATGTGGCTGATAGTCACAAACGTGCGCATGGTCGAACTCAACGCCGGGCTGAACCACCAGGCCAATAATGCGCGGCCAGATGTCGCTTAACCCTTCCTTCTCGAATGCGTGGCGGTGTGCCTCAAGCGTGGCGCGCGCCGCCTCTGGCGTCGTGACCTCAAGCTCGGTCAGCGTTTCGTGCGCGCCGCCGGGAACCGGAACTTCCGTGCCGATAACGTAGACCAGATCGGCTACACCAAATTGCTCAAGACAGGTTGTTTCGGCAATTTTTGCCAGACGCGCGGCGCGCCCGGCAACGATCGCATCGGTCAAAGGAACCGGATCGTCTTCACAGGACATGCTGCAATCGAGGTGAATTTTTTTAAATCCAGCTGCCACGTAGTGCCTGATCAGATCGTCGGCGTTCGCCATCGCCTGCAAAGCCGGCAGGTTTTGCCAGCGGTTGGGCCCTAAATGATCGCCGCCGAGGATCAGCTGCGACGTCGGGAAACCAAGCGATTGCGCCAGCTTACAGACGAACCCGTGAAAGTCGGCGGGCGTCATGCCGGTATAGCCGCCAAACTGATCCACCTGGTTTGAAGTAGCTTCAATCAGCAGCGGCGTTTGGCGTGAATGGGCGTAACGAATGGCAGCTTCAAGTACCAGTGGATGTGCGGAACAGACGGCATAAATCCCGTTTGCATTCCCCCGTTTATGTTGTTCCACCATTTCTGTCAGATATTTCACTTTCCTCTCCATTTCGGATGGTAATGATAGTTATCTTTCGTTTTGTTTCATTTAATCCTGCATCATGGTGATATAAAAATAAAACGAAAGATAATAGTTTTCCGATCTGTTTCACAAAAGAAACATAATGAAAGGTTTCAGCGCGGTGTCAGCTTGCGTATCGTCACCATGCAGGGCTTGCATTCCCGTAATGGAAAGGCGTTAATAGGCAAAACGAAATGAAACGAAAGAATATTGATTAAGGAGCTCGTATGAGCAGCACCGATTCATCCGCAGAAAAGCGCATCACCGGCACCAGTGAAAGGCGAGAGCAGATCATTCAGCGGTTGCGGGCGCAGGGAAGCGTGCAGGTTAACGATCTGTCTCATCTGTACGGCGTATCGACGGTGACGATCCGCAACGACTTGGCGTTCCTGGAGAAGCAGGGCATCGCCGTTCGTGCCTACGGCGGGGCGCTAATCTGCGAAGGGAATGCGCCTGGCATCGAGCCTTCCGTTGAGGATAAAAGCTCGCTCAATACGGCGGTGAAGCGCAGCATCGCTCAGGCCGCCGCCGCGCTGGTGAAGCCGGGGCACCGCATTATTCTGGATTCCGGCACCACGACTTTTGAGATCGCTCGTATGCTGCGCCAGCACACGGATGTCATTGCGATGACGAACGGGATGAACGTGGCGAATGCGTTGCTGGAAGCTGAAGGGGTAGAGCTGCTGATGACCGGCGGTCACTTGCGTCGTCAGTCGCAGTCCTTCTACGGCGACCAGGCGGAACAGTCCTTACAGAATTATCACTTTGATCTGCTGTTCCTGGGCGTCGACGCTATCGATCTCGATCGCGGTGTGAGCACGCACAACGAGGATGAAGCACGCCTGAACCGCAGAATGTGCGAGGTGGCAGAGCGTATTATTGTCGTGACCGACTCCAGCAAGTTTAACCGCTCAAGCCTGCATAAAATCATTGATACACAACGAATTGATATGATTATCGTCGATGAAGGTATTCCGGCGGAGAGTCTGGAAGGATTACGGAAAAGCGGGATTGATGTGGTGCTGGTTTAAGGTTTTTTTACCCTCTCCCCTATGGGGAGAGGGAAGGCTGAGGGGCCATCACGTCACCGGTGCCGGGTTAAACACCGCCAGCTGGTTATGCAATCCCCACTGGTCCGAGAAAGTTTTCTTCCTCCCGCTCGCTACGTCCAGAATAAAATGGAACAGCTTCCAGCCCACGTCCTCAATACTCTCTTCCCCGGTGGCGATGGTGCCCGCGTTGATATCCATTAAGTCATACCAGCGGTTTGCCAGCTCGGTGCGCGTCGCCATCTTGATCACCGGGACCGCCATCAGCCCGTACGGCGTGCCGCGCCCGGTGGTAAAGACCTGCACTGTAATACCGGAGGCCACCTGCTGGGTGCCGCACACAAAATCGCTGGCAGGTGTTGCCGCATAAATAAGGCCGCGCCTGGTTGGCCGCTGGCCCGGAGAGAGCACTTCCACAATCGCGCTCTGGCCGGATTTGGCAATCGAACCGAGGGCTTTTTCCACCACGTTTGCCAGGCCGCCTTTCTTGTTGCCCGGCGAAGGGTTGGCGCTGCGGTCCGTTTTGCCCATATCAAGATAATTATCGTACCAGGCCATCTCCTCCAGCAGGCGTTTGCCCACCTCTTCGTTGACTGCGCGTGGCGTCAGCAGATGGATGGCGTCACGCACTTCGGTTACCTCGGAGAACATCACCGTGGCGCCGCAGCGAACCAGCAGATCGGACGCATAGCCCACTGCCGGGTTGGCCGTCACGCCGGAAAACGCATCGCTGCCGCCGCATTGTGTTCCCACCACCAGTTCCGACGCCGGACACGTTTCGCGCTGGCGGCGGTTGAGTTTGTCCAGATGATGCTCTGCTACCTGCAAAATATCGTCGACCATTGAACGAAAACCAACGTGGTGCTCGTCCTGCAGGCGCACGATGCTGGCCCCGTCAGCCGGGATGGCTTTGACATCTTCGGTGCCCTGAAGCAGGCGCTCTGGCTGCAATTTTTCACAGCCGAGACCGATTACCATCACCTCGCCGCCAAAGTTCGGATTCAGGGCGATATTGTGGATAGTACGGATCGGCACGACCGCCGCGGGCGCGTTGATCGCTACGCCGCAGCCGTACAGGTGGTTAAGACCCACTACGCCGTCGACGTTCGGGTACTTTGGCAGCAGATCGCGTTCAATGATTTTCACCACGTAATCCACCACGCCCGCCACGCAGTGCACGCTGGTGGTAATGCCGAGCAGGTTTTTGGTGCCGACGCTACCGTCCGCATTGCGGTAGCCTTCAAAGGTATAGCCCTCCAGCGGCGGCAAAGCTTCAGGAACGCGGGTCGCCAGCGGAAGCGTATTCAGCGGCGGTGCTTCTGGCAGCGCCACCAGCGACTCCTCAATCCAGCTACCCTGCGGAATAGCGCTTACCGCATAGCCGATGACTTCGCCGTAGCGTACGATTTCACCGTGGGCAGGAATATCGACCAACGCGACCTTGTGCCCCTGCGGAATATGCTCAATTAGCTCCAGCCCGTCCAGGAAGCGGGTGCCTGCTTTTAAGCCATTGTCGTTGACAATAATCGCCACGTTATCCGTATCGTGAACCTTAATATAAAACGCCGTCGGGGGTGCCTCTCTAATTGCAATATCGGTCATTATTCACTCTTCTCCGGCAAAGTTTCAGCTATGAAAAATAACTCGTTGGATAATCGTTTTCTTAACGTAGAAATAAAGCATGTCAGGAGAAGAAAAGTGAAAATGTGATCGCGATCGTTTCAGGCGGACTAATCCTTGATTCTGTGCATTAGCGCCCACTGCTTTGTGCATATGCTCAAAATAGCATTGAGATGTAACGCAATACTTGAGCATCAAAACAATGTGCTGACGTGTAGAGCCGATTATACTGAATGACGATTTTATAACGCCACCATTCAGTCAGAGAAATAAATATAAAGAATCTGTTCTGGAATAAATATTACTGGCTAAAACTGCGGAATTAAAAAAGGGTTAAGTGATGAATAACGATATCTTCCCGAATAAGTTTAAAGCTGCCCTCGCGGCGCACCAGATTCAGATTGGCTGTTGGTCCGCGCTGGCAAACCCTATCAGCACCGAAGTGTTAGGCCTGGCCGGATTCGACTGGCTGGTGCTGGACGGCGAACACGCGCCGAACGATATCAGCACCTTTATTCCGCAGCTGATGGCGCTGAAAGGTAGCCCCAGCACTCCGGTGGTGCGCGTGCCAACTAACGAGCCGGTGATTATCAAGCGTCTGCTGGATATCGGTTTCTACAATTTCCTGATCCCGTTTGTGGAAACGGAAGAACAGGCGGCGCTGGCCGTTGCCTCAACGCGCTATCCGCCGGAAGGGATCCGCGGCGTCTCGGTATCGCACCGCGCCAACATGTTTGGCACCGTGCCGGACTATTTCGCCCAGTCCAATAGCAACATGACTATTCTGGTTCAGATTGAAAGCCAGCAGGGCGTTGATAACGTCGATGCGATTGCAGCCACAGATGGCGTGGACGGTATCTTCGTCGGTCCAAGCGATCTGGCTGCGGCGTTTGGGCATCTGGGCAACGCCAGCCACCCGGACGTACAGCGCGCAATCCAGCACATCTTTGCCCGCGCCAAAGCGCACGGCAAACCGTGCGGCATTCTGGCGCCGGTTGAAGCCGATGCTCGCCGCTACCTGGAGTGGGGAGCCACGTTCGTTGCCGTCGGCAGCGACCTCGGCGTGTTCCGCTCAGCGACGCAGAAATTAGCGGACGCTTTTAAAAAATAACCATCATTGAGGAAACAGATTATGACGCTGAAAGTGGGTTTTATTGGTCTTGGGATCATGGGTAAACCAATGAGTAAGAACCTGATTAAAGCGGGTTACTCACTGGTGGTATCCGATCACAATCCACAGTCTGTGGCTGAGGTGATGGCGACGGGCGCGGAAACAGCTACTACCCCTAAAGCCATTGCTGAGCAGTGCGATGTCATCATCACCATGCTGCCAAATTCCCCTCACGTCAAAGAGGTCGCGCTTGGGGAAAACGGCATCATCGAGGGTGCGAAGCCGGGCCTGGTGCTGATTGATATGAGCTCTATTGCCCCGCTCGCGAGCCGTGAAATCAGCGAGGCGTTAAAAGCGAAGGGCGTAGAGATGCTGGATGCGCCCGTCAGCGGCGGCGAGCCAAAAGCCATCGACGGTACCCTGTCGGTGATGGTGGGCGGCGATAAGGCCGTGTTCGACAAATACTATGACCTGATGAAAGCGATGGCAGGCTCCGTAGTGCATACCGGAGACATTGGCGCGGGCAACGTTACCAAGCTCGCGAACCAGGTGATTGTGGCGCTGAACATTGCCGCCATGTCTGAAGCGCTGACGCTGGCAACGAAGGCGGGCGTCAATCCGGACCTGGTCTATCAGGCAATCCGTGGCGGTCTGGCGGGCAGTACGGTGCTTGATGCCAAAGCGCCGATGGTGATGGATCGTAATTTCAAACCCGGTTTCCGCATTGATCTGCACATCAAAGATCTGGCGAACGCGCTGGATACGTCTCACGGCGTGGGTGCACAGCTGCCGCTGACCGCTGCGGTTATGGAGATGATGCAGGCGCTGCGTGCGGATGGCCTGGGTACGGCCGATCACAGCGCGATTGCGTGCTACTACGAAAAACTGGCGAAGGTGGAAGTGGCGCGTTAATAGCATCTTGCCCGCACCTGAGGGTGACAGCGGCGCGCAAACCCTCTATACTGCGCGCCGAAGCTGACCAGACAGTCGCCGCTTCGTCGTCGTCCCTTTCGGGGGAGACGGGCGGAGGGGAGGAAAGTCCGGGCTCCATAGGGCAGGGTGCCAGGTAACGCCTGGGGGGGAAACCCACGACCAGTGCAACAGAGAGCAAACCGCCGATGGCCCGCGCAAGCGGGATCAGGTAAGGGTGAAAGGGTGCGGTAAGAGCGCACCGCGCGGCTGGTAACAGTCCGTGGCACGGTAAACTCCACCCGGAGCAAGGCCAAATAGGGGTTCACATGGTACGGCCCGTACTGAACCCGGGTAGGCTGCTTGAGCCAGTGAGCGATTGCTGGCCTAGATGAATGACTGTCCACGACAGAACCCGGCTTATCGGTCAGCTTCAACTTCTTCCAGAACCCCGCTTCGGCGGGGTTTTTGCTTTTAGGGTTTCGTAGCCCAGGTATGCGCATCGCCACCCGGCAACTCGCACAAAAGACATCAATTCTCATATTTGCGACATTAAGCACATTTCACTGCATGACCCTTTCGGGCATCGCTATGCCTACCGCAAACGATCGTTATCACAAAATTTCACCCTAAAAAATGGTGAATTTACAGTATTGTTAATTTGTTGCGAATGTTAATTGAACGATCGCAAATATTTTCTTATTTGATATAAACATATTGAAATTAAAAACATTCAGGCTATGAATGTGTGACGTATTCCACTGTTTATAAAAAGCTGTCCAAAAATCCTCTGCAAAATTTGATAATTTGAAAGAATGTCTAAAAGGAATAACGGTTATTTATTGGCCTTTAATTGTCTGAAAGTTCGTCTTTATTGATTTATTTAACGCAGAGAAATTTATCAAGGTTATCGCCATAAAATAAATTTATTACTGCTGATTTTATTGATCGATATCAGCGTAATGGTGTGCTTTTAATTTTATATGGCATTGATTATAAAGTATTTTTTAGGTTCTTGTTGTGCCCGTAAAATGCGCGGGGGAGCAAATTGTGAGTAACAGCACATACCCCCTGAAACATTATTGGGTAGAATCCGCTGCGTCATAGGGAAATAAGCGCAGAATATTATGAACACTATTATTCTACCGAAAACTCAGCACCTCGTGGTATTTCAGGAAGTCATTAAAAGTGGCTCCATAGGTTCTGCCGCAAGACAACTAGGCCTGACGCAACCCGCCGTCAGCAAAATCATCAGCGACATCGAATCCTACTTCGGGGTGGAAGTGATGGTGCGTAAAAACACCGGCGTAAAACTCACTGCCGCTGGTCAGGTGCTGCTGTCATACGCTGAGTCGATCACCCGCGAAATGAAAAACATGGTGAGCGAAATCAACAGCCTCAGTTTTAGTACCGTCATGGACGTCTCCTTTGGCTATCCGTCGCTGATTGGCTTCACCTTCCTGTCTGAGATGATCAAAAAATTCAGGGAAGTGTTCCCGAAAGCGCGCGTCTCCATGTATGAAGCGCAGCTCTCTTCATTCCTGCCCGCCATTCGCGACGGTCGGCTGGATTTTGCCATCGGCACGCTGAGCGACGGAATGTTGCTTCAGGACCTTCACGTTGAGCCACTGTTTGAATCCGAGTTTGTGCTGGTGGCGAGTAAATCACGAACGTGCACCGGACCGACCAGACTGGCATCACTTACGCATGAGCAGTGGGTGATGCCGCAAACCGATATGGGCTACTACAACGAACTCCTGACCACCCTGCAAGACAACCACATCAGCATTGAAAACATCGTCCAGACCGATTCCGTCGTCACTATCTATAACCTTGTCCTTAATGCCGATTACCTGACGGTGATCCCCCGCGACATGATTGCGCCGTTCGGCTCGGACCAGTTTATTGTGCTGCCCGTGGAAGATGAATTACCCGTGGCGCGCTATGCCGCCGTGTGGTCGAAAAATTACAGTATTAAAAAATCGGCGTCAGTATTAGTTGAACTGGCAAAACAATATTCATCGATGGATATCGATAAACGACGATAGAAATAATTAAGTTTTAAAACACCCGGAGCGACGCTTTTTAACGCTCTGATACCCTGACTTTGCCTGAAAAGAATGAATTATTATAACGAGGATATTATGCACATTACTTACGATCTCCCGGTGACCATTGAAGATATTCAGGACGCCAGAAAACGCCTGGCGGGGAAAATTTATAAAACCGGCATGCCGCGCTCAAATTATCTCAGCGAACGCTGTAAAGGTGAGATATTCCTGAAATTTGAAAATATGCAGCGTACCGGTTCGTTTAAAATACGCGGGGCGTTTAATAAGTTAAGTTCATTGACGGACGCAGAAAAACGCAAAGGGGTAGTGGCCTGCTCCGCAGGAAACCACGCTCAGGGGGTGTCGCTCTCCTGCGCCATGCTCGGTATCGACGGCAAAGTGGTGATGCCGATGGGCGCGCCAAAATCCAAGGTCGCCGCTACCCGCGACTACTCCGCCGAAGTGGTGCTGCACGGCGAGAACTTCAACGACACCATCGCTAAGGTGAGCGAAATCGTCGAGATGGAGGGGCGCATTTTTATCCCGCCTTATGACGATCCGAAAGTCATTGCCGGGCAGGGCACCATCGGCCTCGAAATTCTCGAAGATCTCTACGACGTGGATAATGTGATTGTCCCTATCGGCGGCGGCGGCTTAATTGCCGGTATTGCGACAGCAATTAAATCCATCAACCCGACAATCAATATTATCGGCGTACAGTCTGAAAACGTTCACGGCATGGCGGCTTCCTGGCAGGCCGGAGAAATAACCAACCATCGTGTTACCGGCACATTAGCCGACGGCTGCGACGTGTCTCGTCCGGGTAAATTAACCTTCGAAATTGTTCGTGAACTGGTCGATGACATTGTGCTGGTGAGTGAAGACGATATTCGCAACAGTATGATTGCCCTTATTCAGCGAAATAAAGTGGTGACGGAAGGTGCGGGCGCGCTGGCCTGCGCGGCGTTATTAAGCGGCAATCTTGACCACTATATTCAGGGCCGTAAAACCGTCTGCATTATTTCCGGCGGCAATATCGATCTCTCCCGTGTTTCCCAAATTACCGGCTTCGTTGACGCATAAAGGTGACCTATGAGCAACACAGAAAGCATTATCGTTGGCCAGACAAAAACGTCCTCCTGGCGTAAGTCTGACACCACATGGACGCTCGGCCTGTTTGGTACCGCCATTGGCGCAGGCGTGCTGTTCTTCCCCATTCGCGCAGGCTTTGGCGGACTGATCCCCATCCTGCTGATGCTGGTACTTGCCTTCCCGATTGCGTTTTACTGCCACCGCGCGCTGGCGCGCCTCTGTTTGTCCGGCAGCAACGTCTCCGGCAACATCACCGAAACGGTGGAAGAGCACTTCGGGAAAACCGGTGGGGTGGTGATCACTTTCCTCTACTTCTTCGCCATTTGCCCGCTGCTGTGGATTTACGGCGTCACCATTACTAACACCTTTATGACCTTCTGGGAAAACCAGCTCCAGATGCCTGCGCTGAACCGCGGCGTGGTAGCGCTGTTCCTGCTGCTGCTGATGGCCTTTGTGATCTGGTTCGGGAAAGACCTGATGGTGAAGGTGATGAGCTACCTGGTGTTCCCGTTCATTGCCAGCCTGGTGCTGATTTCCCTGTCGCTGATCCCGTACTGGAACTCGGCGGTAATCGACCAGGTCAACCTGAGCGATATCGCCTTTACCGGTCATGACGGCATTCTGGTCACGGTGTGGCTGGGGATCTCCATCATGGTCTTCTCCTTTAACTTCTCGCCCATCGTCTCCTCGTTCGTGGTCTCCAAACGCGAAGAGTACGAGCCGGAGTTCGGGAAAGCATTCACCGAGCAGAAATGTTCCAAAATCATCGGTCGCGCCAGCCTGCTGATGGTGGCGGTGGTGATGTTCTTCGCCTTTAGCTGCCTGTTTACGCTCTCTCCGCAGAACATGGCGGATGCCAAAGCGCAGAACATTCCGGTGCTCTCTTACCTGGCGAACCACTTTGCCTCGATGTCGGGCAGTAAATCCACGTTCGCCACGGTGCTGGAATACGGCGCCTCCATCATCGCGCTAGTCGCTATCTTTAAATCCTTCTTCGGCCACTACCTGGGCACGCTGGAGGGGCTGAACGGCCTGATCCTCAAGTTCGGCTACAAGGGTGATAAGAAGAACGTCTCCGTCGGCAAGCTGAACACCATCAGCATGATTTTCATCATGGGCTCCACCTGGATTGTGGCCTACGCCAACCCGAACATTCTCGACCTTATTGAAGCCATGGGGGCGCCAATTATCGCTTCTCTGCTGTGTCTGCTGCCGATGTACGCCATTCGTAAAGCGCCCGCGCTGGCGAAATACAAAGGCCGGACCGAGAACATCTTCGTGACCGTGGTCGGCCTGCTGACCATTCTGAATATCGTTTACAAACTGTTTTAAGCCAAAGCTCAGGAAGAGCGGAGTAACACATGACTGAATTTCCGGTAGTACTGGTTATTAACTGCGGATCGTCCTCCGTTAAGTTTTCGGTGCTGGACGCAGCAGGCTGCGATGCTCTGCTGACGGGCATTGCGGACGGCATCAACACTGAAAACGCCTTTATTTCCGTGAACGGGGGTGAGCCAGTCAGACTGGCTCACCAGGACTACGAAGGGGCGCTGGCCGCCATCGCCCTCGAGCTGGAGAAGCGCGACCTGATGAGCAGCGTGGCCCTGATTGGCCACCGCATCGCTCACGGCGGCGATCTCTTCAGCGAGTCGACCCTCATCACGGAAGAGGTCATTGAGCAGATCCGCCTGGTTTCCCCGCTGGCGCCGCTGCATAACTACGCCAACCTGAGCGGCGTGGAAGCTGCAGAGCGCCTGTTCCCCGGCGTGCAGCAGGTGGCGGTATTTGACACCAGCTTCCACCAGACCATGGCGCCGCAGGCGTATCTGTACGGTCTGCCGTACCGCTATTTTGAAGAGCTGGGCGTGCGCCGCTACGGCTTCCACGGCACCTCTCACCGCTACGTGTCCGCGCAGGCGCACGCGCTCCTCGGGCTGTCCCCCGATGACAGCGGCCTGGTGATTGCTCACCTCGGCAACGGGGCGTCCATCTGCGCGGTGCGCAACGGTAAAAGCGTCGATACCTCAATGGGGATGACGCCGCTGGAGGGGCTGGTGATGGGCACGCGCTGCGGCGACGTGGACTTCGGCGCAATGGCGTGGATTGCCCAGCAGACCGGCCAGTCGTTCGAGGATCTGGAGCGCGTGGTCAACAAAGAGTCCGGGTTGCTTGGCATCTCCGGTATCTCCTCCGATTTACGCGCGCTGGAGAAAGCCTGGCATGACGGCAATGACCGGGCACAGCTGGCGATAAAGACCTTTGTCCACCGCATAGCGCGGCATATCGCCGGTCACGCCGCGTCTCTGCACCGTCTGGATGGCGTGATCTTCACTGGCGGCATCGGTGAAAACTCCACGCTGATCCGCGCGCTGGTGGTGGAACATCTGAAGGTGTTTGGCATCGCGCTCGACGAGGCGAAAAACGCTCTGCCGGGCAGCGCGGGTGAGCGTGTCATCTCCACCGAGTCGTCCCGCGTGACCTGCGCGGTTATCCCTACCAACGAAGAAAAAATGATCGCGCTGGACGCCCTCCGTCTTGGGAAGGTCACCCCGGCTGCGGCTTACGCCTGATAAAGCGAGAATCACATGAAAGTAACAATCGATACGGGCGTCGCGCCTTACAGCGACGCATGGGCCGGGTTTCGCGGTGAAGAATGGAAAAACGCCGTTAACGTCCGCGATTTTATTCAGCATAACTACACCCCTTATGAAGGCGATGAAGCTTTCCTCGCGCAGGCGACGCCAGCAACGACGGCGCTGTGGCAGAAGGTGATGGTCGGCATTCGCCAGGAGAATGCCACCCACGCCCCGGTGGATTTCGACACCAACATTGCCACCACCATTACCGCCCACGGACCGGGCTATATCGACCAGGATCTTGAGACGATCGTCGGCCTGCAAACCGACAAGCCGCTCAAGCGCGCCCTGCATCCGTACGGCGGGATCAATATGATCCGCAGCTCGTTCGAAGCCTACGGGCGGGAAATGGATCCGCAGTTCGAATATCTGTTTACCGACCTGCGTAAAACCCACAACCAGGGCGTGTTTGACGTTTACTCCCCGGAGATGATGCGCTGCCGTAAATCTGGCGTGCTGACCGGTCTGCCGGACGGCTACGGGCGCGGGCGCATTATCGGCGATTACCGCCGTGTGGCGCTGTACGGCATCAGCTATCTGGTGCGCGAGCGTGAACTGCAGTTTGCCGATCTGCAGGGGAGGCTGGAGCGCGGCGAAGATCTGGAGGCAACGATCCGCCTGCGCGAGGAGCTGGCGGAGCACAGGCGTGCGTTGCTGCAGATCCAGCAGATGGCGGCGAACTATGGCTTTGATATTTCACATCCGGCGATGAACGCGCAGGAAGCGGTGCAGTGGGTCTACTTTGCCTACCTTGCCGCAGTGAAATCCCAGAACGGCGGGGCGATGTCGCTGGGGCGTACGGCCTCGTTCCTTGATATCTACATTGAACGCGACATGCAGGCGGGGCGGCTGAACGAGGTGCAGGCCCAGGAGCTGATCGACCACTTCATCATGAAGATCCGCATGGTGCGCTTCCTGCGCACGCCGGAGTTCGACACGCTCTTCTCCGGCGATCCGATCTGGGCCACGGAAGTGATCGGCGGCATGGGGCTGGATGGCCGTACGCTGGTGACCAAAAATAGCTTCCGCTACCTGCATACCCTGCATACCATGGGGCCCGCGCCGGAGCCGAACCTGACGATCCTCTGGTCTGAACAGCTGCCGATCGCGTTTAAGAAATACGCCGCGCAGGTGTCGATCGTCACCTCGTCGCTGCAGTATGAGAACGACGATCTTATGCGCGCCGACTTCAACAGCGACGACTACGCCATTGCCTGCTGCGTCAGCCCGATGGTGATCGGCAAGCAGATGCAGTTCTTCGGCGCCCGCGCCAACCTGGCGAAAACGCTGCTGTACGCGATTAACGGCGGGGTGGATGAGAAGCTGAAGATCCAGGTCGGCCCGAAAACCGAGCCGCTGCTGGACGACGTGCTGGATTACGACACCGTGATGGCGAGCCTCGACCACTTTATGGACTGGCTGGCGGTGCAGTACATCAGCGCGCTGAATCTCATTCACTACATGCATGATAAGTACAGTTACGAAGCCTCGCTGATGGCGCTGCACGATCGTGACGTCTATCGCACCATGGCCTGCGGCATTGCCGGGCTGTCGGTGGCGGCGGATTCCCTGTCGGCGATTAAATACGCCACGGTGAAACCAGTGCGCGACCACACCGGCCTGGCGGTGGACTTCGTCATCGAAGGCGACTATCCGCAGTACGGCAATAATGACGATCGCGTGGACAGCATCGCCTGCGACCTGGTGGAGCGTTTTATGAAGAAGATCCAGGCGCTGCCGACGTATCGCAACGCGGTGCCGACTCAGTCGATCCTGACTATCACCTCCAACGTGGTCTACGGCCAGAAAACGGGCAACACGCCGGACGGACGCCGCGGCGGCACGCCGTTTGCGCCTGGCGCCAACCCGATGCACGGTCGCGACAGGAAAGGGGCGGTGGCTTCGCTAACGTCGGTCGCCAAGCTGCCGTTTACCTACGCGAAAGACGGGATCTCCTATACCTTCTCCATTGTGCCGCAGGCGCTGGGCAAGGATGAACTGGTGCGCAAAACCAACCTGGTGGGGCTGCTGGATGGGTACTTCCATCACGAAGCGTCTATTGAGGGCGGGCAGCACCTGAACGTCAACGTCATGAACCGGGAGATGCTGCTGGATGCCATTGCCCATCCGGAGAACTACCCGAACCTGACAATTCGCGTATCCGGCTATGCGGTACGGTTTAACGCTCTGACGCGCGAGCAGCAGCAGGACGTGATTTCGAGGACGTTTACGCAGGCGATGTGACGCAGGCCAAATAATCCGCCCCCTTCAGATAAGGGGGCTTTTTTGTCTGCTAAAAATCATGCAGATGTTCGTTCATTCCATGCATCAGAAAATTGAATATTGCCATCGCAGTAAGTCCAGATTGCTTTTTCGTATCTCAACTGAATAGATTCAAGATGGCCCGTACCGGGACAGTTACGTGTATCGTTAACAATAGGGGAGATTGATACGACCTTTACACCTTCCAGTTCAGTTCTGAAGTATTCAACTTCCCTTCCCGCATCGTTAATTCGATAATATCTTATCTCAACTTTTTTTAGGTTTTGCCCTGTAGCCACAGCCTTATAAAGATACGGAGATGAACTATCTATCTCCTTCTCGAACAAGAAAGGGGCATGTTTGCGCGTTCCGGTTAATCTCCCGGAAAGAGGATCTGTTGGAATACTTAAATTATGGGTTAACCCTCTAATTTCAACACTCCCTTCCCGATCCTGTACATCACTTGAACCCTTAATAAGTGAGCCGCCATCGTCAAAAAACCAAATATGAACCGGTACAGCCATAAATCATGCTCCTTTCGAAAATCAGTGGTGGATCCATGTGCCTGCTTTTACCGCCTCAGCAAACATTCTTACGGTTAATGGCTTCGATATTTGTTTAACGGGTTCTTGCGTAAACCATTTTCTGAAAAACCAAGTTTGAGTCCAGGGGAAATAGTTTTGCGTGGGCACATTGATAAGATACTTTTTCTCAAACTTCTCAATGACATAAACGATATCATCCAGATCGGTGTAATCCTGTAAAACATCGTCTAACTCGAGCGGGATCCTCTTGCCCGTAAATGTTCCCTGTTCTGGTAAATTTTCCCTGAAGAACTTCAAAACATCATTTTCACTATTCATATTCACCAAATCCGATCTTTAGGGTGAGCAATCGTATTATATCGTGAGAGTGTTTTGTAACTTATCGTTGCAAGATCAGCAGCAAGTATGGTTATCCCCAATGCAGGGATCCATCGACCAATGAATGCACCTAAGTTTTTGGTATACATTGGTTTTCGGTATTTAAAGCTTGCGAGGGTAATCGTAGGTAATCGGTGTGGTAGCTGTACATTCAGAAGATCACGAAGATACTTAGAAGCCACGGAAGTACCTATAGTAGCCGTTTCTGGCTTTATTCTGGTCTCAAGTATAGGTAAACCAAGGATCATAGTAGCCATCATTACTGCATCTTTTAATCCACCGAACTGTTCATCGGTAGTATCAAGGAAAATCCAAAAAAATAACTCAGACGCCGAGATATTACATACACCTTTATAGAAGTATGTTCCATTGAGCTCTTCAACGGTATCCATATCATAGCCATAATAATAGAGTGGTTTCAGTGATGCTATCGTATAAAAATTTGAAGGCATAAAGTAGAACAATCCTCTTTATAAATTCCTAAAAAAGATCCATTTCTTAAATATATTGATTCTGTGAAATTCGTCACTTTTAGAATTTTTTACCAAACATCATTAAAAATGAGGCGTTTTTTTCTCTAAATTTAGGAAGTCCGCATAAAGATTGTGACTTTTTTCTCCCGCGCTACGGATATGATCTTCCCATACCAACAACACACACCTGCACTCTCTGACTCGCAATCGCTGGCGATCGGAACCTAATAAAAACAACTGATTACCCTACAAAATAAGCGAGTGCCCAATGAATATGGCAACAAACAGCAGTGTGATTGTGAGTGATTCCCCTGCGGCAAGGCGGGCGGGAATGAGCGAAAGCGAATGGCGAGAGGCGATCAAATTCGACAGCACCGACACGGGCTGGGTCATCATGAGTATCGGGATGGCTATCGGCGCGGGTATCGTTTTTCTTCCGGTGCAGGTTGGATTAATGGGGCTGTGGGTCTTTTTGCTCTCCTCGATTATTGGCTATCCGGCCATGTACCTCTTCCAGCGATTATTTATTAATACGCTGGCGGAATCCCCGGAATGTAAAGACTACCCGAGCGTGATTAGCGGTTATTTAGGTAAAAACTGGGGCATCTTATTAGGTGCACTTTATTTCGTGATGCTGGTCATCTGGATGTTTGTCTATTCCACGGCTATCACCAACGACAGCGCATCCTATTTGCACACTTTTGGTGTCACCGAGGGGTTGCTGTCGGAAAATCCCTTCTACGGCTTATTCCTGATCTGTATTCTGGTCGCCATCTCTTCGCGCGGTGAAAAGCTGCTGTTTAAAGTCTCCAGCCTGATGGTGCTGACCAAATTATTTGTGGTGGCGGCGCTGGGGCTTTCAATGATCGGCCTCTGGCATTTAGCCAACGTCGGTATGCTGCCGCCGATGGGGTTGCTGATAAAAAATGCCATTATTACGCTGCCCTTTACCTTAACCTCCATTCTGTTTATCCAGACATTAAGCCCGATGGTGATTTCCTATCGTTCACGGGAAAAATCCGTTGAGGTGGCGCGTCATAAGGCGCTGCGGGCGATGAATATCGCCTTTGGCATACTGTTTGTCACGGTCTTCTTCTACGCCGTCTCTTTCACCCTGGCGATGGGACACGACGAAGCGGTGAAAGCCTACGAGCAGAACATTTCCGCCCTGGCGATTGCGGCGCAGTTTATCAGCGGCGACGGCGCGGGCTGGGTCAAAATCGTCAGCGTGATCCTCAATATTTTTGCCGTGATGACCGCCTTCTTCGGTGTCTATCTCGGCTTCCGCGAAGCCACGCAGGGGATCGTGATGAATATCCTGCGCCGTAAAATGCCGGCTGAACGTATTAATGAAAGCATCGTCCAGCGCGGGATCATGCTGTTCGCTATCCTGCTGGCCTGGAGCGCGATCGTGTTAAACGCGCCGGTACTGAGCTTCACCTCTATCTGTAGCCCCATCTTCGGCATGGTGGGCTGCCTGATCCCTGCATGGCTGGTCTACAAGGTACCGGCGCTGCATAAATATAAGGGCGTATCGCTGGTGATTATTGTTATCACCGGGCTGCTGCTTTGTGTTTCTCCTTTCCTCGCATTTTCCTGAGGGCAAATAAGGTCGTAACGATGTCTGAGCAAACTCATCCTTTATGGAATCAATTTATTCGCGTAGTGCAGGAAGAAGTTAAGCCTGCGCTGGGGTGCACCGAGCCCGTTTCTCTGGCTCTTGCCTGTGCGATTGCCGCAGAGCAACTGCCCGGCGACGTCACGAAGATTGAGGCGTGGGTATCGCCGAATCTGATGAAGAACGGGCTTGGCGTAACGGTGCCGGGCACCGGCATGGTCGGGCTGCCCATTGCGGCGGCGCTGGGTGCCATCGGTGGCAATGCGCAGGCGGGGCTGGAGGTGCTGAAATATGTCACCGCCGATGCGCTGGCGCGGGCCAAAGCAATGCTTAACGCCGGTCTGGTGCAGGTGAAATTGCAGGAGCCGTGCGATGAGATCCTCTATTCACGTGCCTGCGTCTACGCCGGTGAGGCCTCGGCCAAGGTGACCATTGCGGGCGGACATACCCGCGTGGTGGAGGTGGTTTGTCACGGCGAAACGCGCTTCAGTCTTGACGAGCGGCAGGCCGAGGTAAGTAACGATCCGCTGGCTGTACTGTCAAACACCACGCTCTCGCAGATCCTGGAGTTTGTCGAACAGGTACCGTTCGAGGCGATCCGCTTTATCCTGGATGCAGGGCAACTGAACGACGCGCTCTCTCGTGAAGGGCTTAGCGGGAAGTGGGGGCTACACATTGGCGCCACCCTCAATAAGCAGCGCGCACGCGGATGGATGGCGCAGGATCTGGGTTCAGACATCGTTATCCGCACCAGCGCGGCCTCGGATGCCCGCATGGGCGGCGCGACGCTGCCGGCGATGAGCAACTCGGGCTCCGGGAATCAGGGGATTACAGCCACCATGCCGGTTGTCGTGGTCTCTGAACATGTTCAGGCCGATGACGAACGGCTGGCGCGGGCGCTGATGCTCTCGCATCTGTCGGCTATCTACATCCATTACCAGCTTCCGCGTTTGTCCGCGCTGTGTGCGGCGACAACGGCCGGTATGGGGGCCGCCGCAGGGATGGCGTGGCTGATGGGCGGAAGCTATCAGACGATTGCAATGGCCATCGGCAGTATGATCGGTGACGTCAGCGGGATGATCTGCGACGGGGCGTCTAACAGCTGCGCCATGAAAGTCTCGACCAGCGTCACCAGCGCCTGGAAAGCCGTGATGATGGCGCTGGATGAGTCGGGCGTGACGGGCAACGAGGGGATTGTGGCCCACGACGTGGAACAGTCTATCTCTAACCTGTGCGCCCTGGCGTGCCGCTCAATGCAGGCAACGGACCGGCAGATTATTGAGATTATGGCGAGTAAGGTGTAGCGATTGGCATTCGTCCCTCTTCCCAAAGGGGAGAGGGACCGATCGAGCAACTCTTACACCGGCAAATCAATCAGCAGCGCGCGCAGCGGCGTATCCGCCACCAGGGTGATATTCGCTTCGTCACGAATAAACGCCCCGTCGCCGCAGGTGAGCGCTTCTTTCTCTTCCGCGTGCGTTACCGCATGCACCGTACCGTGAATGGACTGCAAATAGGCGCGCGGGCCGTGCAGCTGGAAGCTTGCCTGTTCACCTTTTTTCAGTTCGATATGGTGTAGCCATACCTGCTGTCGCAGCTGCAAGCTGCCCTTGCTGCCGTCAGGCGAGGCAATCAGCTGCTGTTTATCGCCCTTCAGATCTATTTTCTGCACCAGCGGGTTTTCTCGCTCAGGGCAGGCGTCGAGCCACAGCTGCATGCGCGTCAGCGTTTTGTCTTTGCTGAGGTTATGCTCGCTGTAGCTGATGCCCGGCTGCGTGGAAATTAACAACGCTTCGCCAGCCTTTGCCTGGACATGATTGCCCTCGCTATCGCGGTATTCTGCCTCGCCTTCCAGGATCAGGTTCAGGATATCGACTTTCGGATACGTACGTGGCTGGAAGGAGGCGCCCGGGGCGAGCACTTCCTGGTTCAACACGCGCAGTGAAGCGTAACCGAGGAGTTTAGGGTCAAAGTAGTGTCCAAAGGAAAAGGTGTAGCGGGCCTGCAGCCAACCGAAATCGGCTTGTCCGCACTGTTTCGCTGTTCTTGTCGTAATCATAAACTTGACCTCTCTTTACACTAAAACAATGGTAAAGGTATGGACGCTGCATTGTTAGCCAGATATTCTGCCTGGTATGTTCAAATTTCCTGAATGAGAACGAGATGGCTAAAGAGAGAGCATTGACGCTTGAGGCGCTTCGCGTCATGGACGCGATTGACCGGCGCGGCAGCTTTGCCGCGGCGGCAGATGAACTGGGGCGCGTTCCGTCTGCGCTAAGCTACACCATGCAAAAACTGGAGGAAGAGCTGGACGTCGTGCTCTTCGATCGCTCCGGTCATCGAACAAAATTCACCAACGTGGGGCGGATGCTGCTGGAGCGAGGTCGCGTGCTGCTGGAAGCGGCGGACAAGCTCACCACGGACGCCGAAGCGCTGGCGCGAGGTTGGGAAACCCACCTGACGTTAGTCACCGAAGCGCTGGTGCCGACCGAAGCGCTGTTCCCGCTGGTGGACCGCCTGGCGGCGAAGGCCAATACGCAGCTGTCGATCATCACCGAGGTGCTGGCCGGGGCGTGGGAGCGTCTGGAGACGGGCAGGGCGGATATCGTCATTGCGCCTGACATGCATTTCCGCTCATCGTCAGAAATCAACTCGCGCAAGCTCTACAGCGTCATGAACGTCTACGTCGCCGCGCCGGATCACCCGATTCACCAGGAGCCGGAGCCGCTCTCTGAAGTGACGCGCGTGAAGTACCGCGGCGTGGCGGTGGCGGATACCGCGCGTGAGCGTCCGGTGCTGACGGTTCAGCTGCTGGATAAACAGCCGCGTCTGACGGTCACGTCACTGGAAGACAAGCGGCAGGCGCTGCTGGCCGGTTTGGGCGTGGCGACGATGCCTTACCCGTTTGTGGAAAAAGATATTGCGGAAGGGCGACTAAGGGTGGTGAGCCCGGAGTACACCAGCGAAGTGGACATTATTATGGCGTGGCGCCGCGACAGCATGGGCGAAGCCAAATCGTGGTGCCTGCGCGAAATTCCAAAGCTCTTTGCGCATCACAACAAATAAGCGAGCAGGCCCGGTAAGCGTAAGCGCCACCGGGCAGTAATTTACGCGCCGATCTTAGGATCCGGACCAAAGCGGTTTTCGCCCGGCGTCCCGCTCTGGCAGTTGAAAATTAAAATCACGATCCAGCCGACAAGCGGGATTAACAGCAACAGCAGCCACCACGCCGAACGATCGGTGTCGTGGAGACGACGAAACAGCACGGCCCATGAAGGCAGCAAAACCAGCAAGCCATAAATCGTAGTGAGTACGCCTTCACCGCCGGCGCGCTCCCAGCCGAGGATTTTATCCACGATGCCCAGCACCATAATCAGGACGAAGTTCACCAGAACGAACATCCAGTACTCTTTGCGGCGGGCGCGGCCACCAAATCCAACGTAGTTGCGCAGTACTTTTAAATACCAGTCCATTTTCCTTGCCTCTTAATCAGTCAATCACTTGTTTTCTAAGCGATCGAGGTAAGGATAGATGTATGCTGTGAATTAAAAAAGGGAATCAATTGATTCCCTAAATAATTATCCGAAACGCACGTCGCGCCCGTGCGGTTCATCCAGATCCTGCCACGGGCCAATGGAGATGATGCCCGTCGGGTTGATGGTCTTGTGGCTGCGGAAATAGTGAGTGCGAATATGGTCGAAGTTGACCGTCTCCGCGATCCCCGGCATCTGGTAGATGTCTCGCAGGAAACCATACAGGTTCAGGTAGTCGCTGATGCGGTGTTTATCGCACTTAAAGTGGGTGACATAGACCGGGTCAAAGCGAACCAGCGTGGTCCACAGGCGAATGTCCGCTTCCGTCAGGCGATCGCCCGTCAGGTAGCGATGCTGGCCCAGGATCTGCTCCAAGCGCTCCAGCGATTCAAACACCTTTCCGACCGCTTCGTCATAGGCTTCCTGGCTGGTGGCGAAACCGGCCTTATAGACGCCGTTGTTGACGTTGTCGTAAATCCAGCTGTTCAGCTCGTCAATTTTCTCGCGTAGCTCGACCGGGTAGTAATCCCCGGCGCGGGCGCCGTGCGCATCAAACGCGGTATTGAACATGCGGATGATTTCCGCGGACTCATTGCTGACGATCGTCTGGTTTTTCTTGTCCCACAGCACCGGCACGGTCACGCGTCCGGTGTAGTGCGGATCGGCGCGCAGATAGAGCTGGTACAGGAAATCGTGGTGATAAAGATCGTCGCCGGTTGCCGCAGGGAAATCACTGTCAAACGTCCAGCCGTTTTCCAGCATCAACGGGTTGACGACTGAAACCGGAATGAAGGATTCGAGGCCTTTTAGCTTGCGCACGATCAGCGTGCGGTGCGCCCACGGGCAGGCGAGGGAAACGTACAGATGATAACGATCTTTCTCCGCCGCGAAGCCCCCTTCGCCACTCGGGCCGGGGGCGCCGTCGGCGGTCAGCCAGTTACGGAAGGCCGAAACAGAGCGCTTAAAGCGTCCACCGGTGGATTTGGTGTCATACCAGACATCCTGCCAGACGCCGTCTACGAGTTGTCCCATTTTTTACTCCTCCGTCAGATAGCAAAAGCGAGGAGATGTCTCCTCGCTTTGTGTTTATTCAGTATAGCGTGCTTACCATTTCTTATTCAGAACGCGGTCGATGCTGTATGCGCCTGGGCCGGTGATCGCCAGCAGCAGGAAGCCACCCGCGATGGTCAGGTTTTTCATAAACATCAGTGAGTTCACGCCTTCCGCAAAGTTGCTGTGGAAGATGAACGCGGTCAGCAGGGTGAAGCCTGCGGTAAACAGCGCGGTGGTGCGGGTCAGGAAGCCGAACAGAACCGCCAGGCCGCCGCCAAACTCAAGCAGAATGGTCAGCGGCAGCAGGAACCCCGGAACGCCCATGGCTTCCATATACTGCTGGGTACCCGCATATCCGGTGATTTTGCCCCAGCCTGCCACGATAAACAGAATTGGCATCAGAATACGCGCGACCAGTACACCAACATCTTCTAATTTTTTCATTTTACTCTCCAGGAAACCACATAAGCGGCTGAACATTATTTGTCTGCAATTCCGCGTAGATACCGCGGCTCTGCTGTCGATGGAGAGGAGTGTAAACGGGGCGGGTAGCAATTGTTAGCAAGGAAAACTGTCAATCTTCTTCAAAGATATTGAGTAAGGGCAGGTGCGCGCTGGTGCCCTCAGCCCACGGGGAGAAGGGCAAAAACAAAAAACGGTAACCTGAGTTACCGTTTTGCGTTTATCACCGCAGCTGTTGTTGCCGCAACGTTGCCTTGACCAGACGCCAGGCGCTCCAGGCACCAAAACCGCGCCGGGCCCAGCGGATGAGCATATTTGGATGACGAACCGTCCAGATAGCCATCACGCTGCTGCCGACCAGCGCCCACGAACGCAGGCTCAGGAAGGTATTCCAGCCACGGTCAAACCGTCGCGTCGCGTCGATCCAGTCACGGCGGCTGGCAGACAGATCCAGCCGCTGCTGCTGGATCTGACTTAACAGGTACGCTTTTCGCTTCTGACGTTCCGCTTTATCGCTCACGGCTTGTCATCCTCCAGCAGGGCGCGATCGTTAGCCAGTTCCTGGCGCGTGTGGCGCAGGAAAGTGGACCTGCGCGCTTTACGCATCGTCCATATGCCGCCAATCAGCGCCGCGACCAGCAGAACGACGGTCGTGGCAATCATCGCGTTAAGTCGATACTGCGGGTCAATGGCCCAGATGATTAACACCATCAGGCTCATCAGACCAAACGCGGCGAAGAGCATGGTCAGCCCGAGCATCAGCAGCATCTGGAAGAGGTTCGCTTTCTCCTCTTCCAGTTCGACCACTGCCAGCCGGACGCGCGTTTCGGCAATCCCAACCAGCGTCGTTAAAATACGCTGGCCGATGCCGAGGACGTTATTAGCAGGCCCTTGTGCGTGACGAGGATCTTCCATATCAACGACGCGTCAGCAGGACACCCAGCACCACACCCACTGCGGCACCAATACCAACTCCCGTCCATGGATTGTCGCGCACATATTCATCTGCACGCGCAGCCGCTTCACGGGTCTGTTTCGCCAGTGCATCACCGGTTTCACCCAGGCGGTAGCGGCTCTCTTTCAGCGCCTGCTCCGCTTTGCTGCGCAGCTTGCTTACTTCTTCTTTCGACTTATCGGCAGAGGAGTTCAGCACCTCTTCAAGGGTATCGGCCAGGGATTTCAGTTCAGCGCGCAGATGTTCAGACGTCGTATCTTTTGACATGATTCTCTCCTGTTGAGATTTCCGTTAACTCAATAATCGCGAGCTTCCAGCGCTTTCAGGTCGTCCTGCGCCTCTTTCAACTTCTTCTCGCGCTTAGCAATTTTTTCCGCATCCCCTTTCTCCTTCGCTTCCTGCAGGTCTTGACGGCGCTCGGCTATCTCGTCCTTCTGTTCAGCGATTTTCTTTTGGTGATCGGCACGCAGCTTGCTGTCTGAACAGTTCGCTTTCACTTCGCTCAGCGCTTTTTTGAGACCATCAACACGGTGCTGATTGTTATGCTTTTCGGCATAACCGATCTCACGCTGAATATCCTGTTCTTTCTCCTGACAGAGAGAGTTTGCGAAGGTCGTTGTGCTTAAAGAAAAAAGGGCCAGAGCCAGGGTCATGCGGAATTTCATTATCGAAACCTTCCATTGTGCTGCGGGGTTAGCCGCTATCCAAAATGATGCGGAGTACATTCGAGGGGTGCTCCGCGTACTTAAGCATAGTAAGTAAACGGGGGATTCACCAAAGTGAGTGAAAAGATTCGGAATCCAGGAAGTTATCCAAACCGATGCGACGTATCGCGAATCAATGATAACCACGCGGCTGGCGGGTTGTCATCTTCCTGCTGGGCAATGATATAGCCGTGCGGCAGCGTGCGGTCAAGAACCGCTTTCGCGGCAGCGCTCTGCGCACGGGAATCAAACTTAATCAGTAAAACATCGTCCTGCGGGGTGATGCTTTTAAAGCGGATGCCGTTTGCATCCAGATGATGCCAGACAGAAAAACCGTCAGGCACACCGCCCCCCTGGTTTACCGGGCGAATGGCCAGCGTAGCGTCCTGATGTGAAAGCGTGTTCCAGGCCAGCAGTACGGCGCTGAGCATCACCAGTGCAATAAAGGCACAGGCAAAGCGGCGCATGGCGAGCGGTGAGATAACCATCGTTAACCTCGCGCTCCGTATTTTTTCTTCCACAGGACAACCAGCGAACCGATCAGGCCGAAGACCAGCAGAACAACAGGCAGCAGCATCAGGCAGGACATCAGCTGATCTTCATATTTCATGAAGACCGGCGTCTTACCCAGCGCATAGCCCAGCGTCGTCAGGATCAGAACCCATAACAGGCCGCTCATCCAGTTGAAGAACTGGAAGCGTGCGCTGCTCAACCCGGACAGCCCGGCAATGGTGGGCAGCAGGGTGCGCACAAAAGCGATAAAGCGGCCAATCAGCAGCGCGGAAAGCCCATGCTTATGGAACAGGTGGTGTGCCCGCTGGTGATAGTGCGCAGGCAGATGGGAAAGCCAGTTCTGTACTATTCGGGTATTGCCCAGCCATCTTCCCTGGATATAGCTCACCCAGCAGCCAAGGCTGGCCGCGACGGTCAGTAATAAAATGGTCTGCGGGAACGCCATTGCGCCTTTGGCACACAGCACGCCGACAAGCACCAGCAAACTGTCACCCGGCAAGAAGGCTGCAGGCAGCAAACCATTCTCAAGGAACAGAATCATAAACAAGACAAAATAGAGCATGCCAATCATGGAAGGGTTGGCCAGCGTTTCAAAATCCTGCGCCCAAAGGGCATGCAGCAGTTGGGTCAAAAGTTCCATTCAGTGTTCCTGGAAATCGGTTAACGTCTCGCCTGTTATCCGGGACAAACAGCACTGCGACATTGTTGTGATTTCATTATGGTCGCTCGCGGACACATTGCGGTGTGGCCAACACTGTTCCCTGTTAATTGGCTGGTTAGCAAGCACTAACTTTCAAAATAACGAAGTGAATCCAATTGTAACAAAGCCCAACGTTCTGCGTCACAGAATTTGCAGGGTGAGGTGATTTTGGCGTAAGCCCTGAAAGTGAGCGAGGGATTTTACAAAGGCTGACACTATATATGTTTTGCTTACCCATTCAGCCGGGGAGGCGCAGCGAAGCGCCTGCCGGTAGAAAGGTCGCCTATTTTGCGCCGCTCGGGGCCGTATCGAGATGAACGACAGGATTATCGGCAAAAAGATAACGGTCAGCGTTAAATTCGAAGTCGTCACTGGTTTCATTGAAGAGCATCTGCTTGGTGTTTTCCAGGTGCTGCCACATGGCGAGCTTCGCGGCGTGGGGATCTTTACGAATCAGCGCCTTAAGAATTTGATCGTGGTCGTCACACCAGTTGTCCACGGTACGGGAATCAATATGATCGTGCAGTTTTTTCCAGTACGGGTTGTGAACGCGCTGAGTCCACATTTTCTCAACGATTGCCGCCAGCGCTGTATTTTGGGTTGCCAGGGCGACCTGAACGTGAAACTGCAGGTCCCACTCGGAATCACGGAAACATTTTTCCTTGCGAGCGTTCTCCTGGATCTCCATCAGCTTCATGATGTCCTGCTTGGTCACCTGCGTGGCGGCAAATTCGGCAATATTGCTTTCGATGAGCTGGCGAGCCTGGAGCAGCTCAAACGGACCGTAGCTGGCGAATTCAAGACTTTCATCCGCCACCGGAGAGTGTTTAGGCTGATTAGAAATAACGTGAATGCCGGAACCTTTGCGTACCTCAACGTAGCCTTCCACTTCCAGCATGATAATCGCTTCGCGCACCACGGTTCGGCTTACGCTTTTTTCATCCGCGATAAAGCGCTCGGCGGGAAGTTTATCACCGACAAGATAGACCCCTTGCTCGATGCGATCTTTCAGCTCGGCAGCAAGTTGTTGATATAAACGACGTGGTTCGGTGATTTCCATATGCGCTCCAGGCAGGGTACGGCAGATGATTTGTTATACCACTTTCACGGAATACTCTCCAGATTTTGCCATTAAAAAAGCCGCCCGGGGGCGGCTTCGGTGAAACGCATCTTCGCTAACTCTGCGTAGCCGGTCGCCCGAGAGACTCTTTCGCCAGCTCCTCTGCGGATTTGCTTTTCAGCACCGTCCAGATAACCACCGCGCCCATCAGGTCGAAGATTGCCAGCACCGCGAACAGCGGGCTGAAGCCGATGGTATCAGCCAGCGCGCCGACGACCAGCGCGAACATCGTACTCGCGGTCCACGCGGCCATCCCGGTCAGGCCGTTGGCGGTGGCCACTTCGTTACGGCCGAAGACGTCAGACGAGAGCGTAATCAGCGCGCCGGAGAGCGACTGGTGCGCAAATCCACCGATGCACAGCAGGGCGATAGCCACATACGGACTGGTGAACAGGCCGATCATGCCCGGGCCAATCATCAGCAGGGCGCCCATGGTCACCACCATCTTACGGGAAACAATCAGGTTCACCCCAAACCAGCGCTGGAACAGCGGTGGCAGGTAGCCGCCCACGATACAGCCCAGGTCAGCGAACAGCATCGGCATCCAGGCGAACATCGCGATCTCTTTCAGGTTAAAGCCGTAGACTTTAAACATAAACAGTGGGATCCACGCGTTGAAGGTACCCCAGGCCGGTTCAGCCAGGAAGCGCGGCAGGGCGATACCCCAGAACTGACGGGTGCCCAGGATCTGCCAGACGGACATCTTCTTGCCGTTGTTGGTCTGATGCTGCGCTTCCTGACCACCAATAATGTATTCGCGCTCTTCCTCGGAGAGTTTTTTCTGATCGCGCGGGTGTTTATAGAAAACCAGCCACGCCATTGCCCAGGCGAAGCTCAGCACGCCAGAGATAATGAATGCCATCTGCCAGCTGTGCATCACGATGGCCCACACCACCAGCGGCGGCGCAATCATTGCGCCGATGGACGACCCCACGTTGAAGTAACCCACCGCGATGGAACGCTCTTTTGCCGGGAACCACTCAGAGCTGGCTTTCAGCCCCGCCGGGATCATTGCGGCTTCTGCCGCACCGACCGCGCCACGGGCCAGCGCCAGGCCGCCCCAGCTGCCTGCCAGTGCGGTTGCACCGCAGAATACCGCCCAGGCGATGGCGAAGAAGGCATAGCCGATTTTGGTACCCAGAATATCGAGAACATACCCAGCAACAGGCTGCATGACGGTGTAAGCGGCAGAATAGGCCGCGATGATGTAAGAGTATTGCTGCGTGGAGATATGCAGCTCTTCCATCAACGTCGGCGCCGCGGCTGCCACGGTGTTACGTGTCAGGTAGCCCAGCACGGTGCCCAGCGTCACCAGTGCGATCATATACCAACGTAACCCTTTAATTTTACGCATCTAAAACCTCATCGTTATGTTATTTCCGCGCCAGAGCACGGCAACCTCTCAACCGTTGCCGGGAGCAGTTGTGTAACGGGAGGGGCGTAGCCGGGAGAATGTCCCGGAACGGCCCGAACCTTGCCATAAGTAAGCGTGCATAAGTCGGTATCCGTACCGTTAAATCCGATGTGTCTCACACCGGTAACGCATTCCGTCGGCTTAGTGTTTGCGACGGCGAAACGATAACTTGTCATACAACTTTAAAAGGTGAGTGACATCACAAATGTATGATTCTTTGTAGGGACATTAATCGCTGTGCGCAAAGCCAGCAACGGCGCGGCCTGTAGAAGGGTTTACTCCATTGAGGGTAATTTATTTGTTAGCGTTTATTGATCTCACTCACGAAAAAAGCTTCGGTGGGTGGAAATTGGTGTGATAACTTTGCAGCATATGAACATACGCTTTCTGACGCTCCCGTAATGAGGAAGACGATAATGACGCCGTTTATGACCGACGATTTTCTATTAGATACCGAATTTGCCCGCCGCCTGTACCACGACTACGCTAAAGACCAGCCGATTTTCGACTACCACTGCCACTTACCGCCGCAGCAGGTTGCCGAAAATTACCGTTTTAAAAACCTGTATGATATCTGGCTGAAGGGTGACCACTATAAATGGCGCGCAATGCGCACCAACGGCGTGGCCGAGCGCCTGTGTACCGGCGACGCGACCGATCGCGAGAAGTTCGACGCCTGGGCCGCTACCGTTCCGCACACTATCGGCAACCCGCTCTACCACTGGACGCACCTCGAACTGCGTCGTCCGTTTGGTATCACCGGCAAGCTGCTTTCTCCCGCTACGGCGGATGAAATCTGGGACCAGTGCAACGAACTGCTGGCGCAGGATAACTTCTCCGCGCGCGGCATCATGAAGCAGATGAACGTGAAGATGGTGGGCACCACCGACGATCCGATTGACTCCCTGGAGCATCATGCCGTTGTCGCCAAAGACGCCTCTTTTGACATTAAAGTGCTGCCAAGCTGGCGCCCGGACAAAGCCTTCAACATTGAGCAGGCCACCTTCAACGACTATATGGCGAAGCTGGCGGAAGTGTCCGATACCGACATCCGTCGTTTCGCCGATCTGCAAACCGCGCTGACCAAACGCCTGGACCACTTCGCGGCGCACGGCTGTAAAGTCTCTGACCACGCGCTGGACGTGGTGCTGTTCGCGGAATCCAACGAAGCTGAACTGGACAGCATCCTGGCGCGTCGCCTCTCCGGTGAATCGCTTAGCGAGCATGAAGTGGCGCAGTTCAAAACCGCGGTGCTGGTGTTCCTCGGCGCGGAATACGCCCGTCGCGGCTGGGTACAGCAGTACCACATCGGCGCGCTGCGCAATAACAACCAGCGCCAGTTCAAACTGCTGGGCGCGGACGTGGGCTTTGACTCCATCAACGACCGCCCGCTGGCGGAAGAGCTGTCAAAACTGCTGAGCAAACAGAACGAGCAAAACCTGCTGCCGAAAACCATTCTCTACTGCCTGAACCCGCGCGATAACGAAGTGCTGGGCACCATGGTGGGCAACTTCCAGGGCGAAGGTATGCCGGGCAAGATGCAGTTCGGATCCGGCTGGTGGTTCAACGATCAGAAAGACGGCATGGAGCGTCAGATGACGCAGCTGGCGCAGCTCGGTCTGTTAAGCCGCTTCGTGGGTATGCTGACCGACAGCCGCAGCTTCCTGTCCTATACCCGTCATGAATATTTCCGCCGCATCCTGTGCCAGATGATTGGCCGCTGGGTGCACGCGGGTGAAGCGCCAGCGGATATCCAGCTGCTGGGCGAAATGGTGAAAAACATCTGCTTTAACAATGCGCGTGACTACTTCGCCATTGAACTGAACTAAGGCCGTCTGAGGTTGATATGCAATACATCAAAATCCATTCGCTGGATAACGTGGCCGTCGCGCTGGCAGATTTAACCGAAGGCACGGAAGTGGCCTTCGATAACCAGTCGGTCACGTTGCGCCAGGCCATTGGACGTGGACACAAGTTTGCCCTGATCCCCATTGTAAAAGGGGAGAACGTGGTGAAGTACGGTTTGCCCATCGGCCATGCGCTGGCGGATATTGCGCCGGGTGAATATATTCATTCCCACAATACCCGCACCAATCTCAGCGATCTGGACGAGTACAGCTATCAGCCTGAACTACCGAAGGCAGGCGTGCAGGCGGGGGATCGTGAGGTGCAAATCTACCGTCGCGCAAACGGTGATGTGGGGATCCGCAACGAGCTGTGGATCCTGCCGACCGTCGGCTGCGTGAACGGCATTGCGCGTCAGATCCAGACCCGCTTTCTGAAGGAGACCCACGATGCCGAGGGCATCGACGGGGTACATCTGTTCAGCCACACCTACGGCTGCTCCCAGTTGGGTGACGACCACATCAACACCCGCACCATGCTGCAAAACATGGTGCGCCACCCGAATGCGGGCGCGGTGCTGGTGATCGGCCTCGGCTGCGAGAACAACCAGGTCGACGCCTTCCGCGAGACGCTGGGGGAATTCGACCCTGAGCGCGTTCACTTCATGGTGTGCCAGCATCAGGACGACGAAGTGGAAGCGGGCGTTGAGCAGCTGCATCAGCTGTATGAGGTGATGCGCCACGACAGGCGCGAGCCGGGCAGGCTGAGCGAGCTGAAGTTTGGTCTGGAGTGCGGCGGGTCTGACGGTCTTTCCGGCATTACCGCTAACCCAATGCTGGGCCGCTTCTCGGATTACGTGATTGCCAACGGCGGCACCACGGTGCTGACCGAAGTGCCGGAGATGTTTGGCGCGGAGCGCATTCTGATGAGCCACTGCCGCGACGAAGAGACGTTTGAGAAGACCGTCACCATGGTGAACGACTTCAAACAGTACTTCATTGCCCACAATCAGCCGATTTACGAGAACCCGTCGCCGGGGAACAAGGCGGGCGGAATCACCACGCTGGAGGAGAAATCCCTCGGCTGCACCCAGAAAGCGGGGGCCAGCCAGGTGGTGGACGTTCTGCGCTACGGCGAACGCCTGAAAACCCACGGCCTGAACCTGCTGAGCGCACCGGGTAACGATGCGGTCGCCACCAGCGCGCTGGCGGGGGCGGGTTGTCACATGGTGTTATTCAGCACCGGTCGCGGTACGCCGTACGGCGGTTTTGTGCCGACGGTCAAAATTGCCACCAACAGCGAGCTGGCGGCGAAGAAAAAGCACTGGATCGATTTCGACGCAGGCCAGCTGATCCACGGCAAAGCGATGCCGCAGCTGCTGACGGAGTTCGTGGACACTATCGTGGAGTTTGCTAACGGCAGGCAGACCTGTAACGAGAAGAACGACTTCCGCGAGCTGGCGATCTTTAAGAGTGGTGTGACGCTTTAAGTGTTTTGTCGGGTGGCGCTAGCGCTTATCCGACCTACTGAACTTTAATCGGTGCGGCCTGATGCCCTCACCCTGACCCTCTCCCTGTGGGCTGAGGGTTCCCCA
>NZ_JADBQN010000019.1:76555-81121 GCF_014895915.1 Enterobacter cloacae complex sp. P13B | reverse complement strand
TCCCCGGACCGTACACCCACGGGGAGAGGGCTGGGTTAGTGAGCATTTACATTACAGCAGCAAACGCCTGCGCCACGCGCTGGACGTTGCCGGCATTCAGGCCCGCCACGCACATACGGCCGCTGGCGATCAGGTAGACGCCGAACTCGTCACGCAGGCGATCGACCTGTGCCGCGCTCAGTCCGGTATAGCTGAACATCCCGCGCTGCTTGAGCAGATAGTCGAAGTTATGCCCCGGCACCGCCTCTTTCAGCACGTTAACAAGTTCCTGACGCATCGACAGAATGCGCTTGCGCATCGCTTCCACTTCCGCAAGCCAGGTGGCTTTCAGCTGTTCGTCTCCCAGAACGGTCGCCACCACCTGCGCACCAAAGTTCGGCGGGCTGGAGTAAATACGGCGGACCGTCGCTTTCAGTTGGCCGAGAACGCGCCCCGCGGCTTCGGCGTCTTCACACACCACGGACAGACCGCCAACGCGCTCGCCGTAGAGAGAGAAGATTTTTGAGAAGGAGTTGCTGACCAGCGCTGGCAGCCCGGCGCTGGCAACGGCGCGGATGGCGTAAGCATCTTCTTCCATGCCCGCGCCAAAGCCCTGATAGGCGATGTCGAGGAACGGGATCAGGTTACGTGCCTTCAGCACCTCGATCACCGCATCCCACTGGGCATTGGTGAGGTCCGCACCCGTTGGGTTATGGCAGCATGGGTGCAGCAGCACGATGCTGCGCGCCGGCAGGGTGTTCAGTTTTTCCAGCAGCGCTTCGACGCGCACGCCATTGGTTTCGCTGTCGAACCACGGATAGGTCTCGACCTTAAAGCCCGCGCCTTCAAAGATGGCCACGTGGTTTTCCCACGTCGGGTCGCTGACCCACACGCCGGAATCCGGGAAATATTTTTTCAGGAAATCAGCGCCTACCTTCAGCGCACCCGAGCCGCCCAGCGTCTGGATAGTCGCCACGCGCTTTTGCGCGAGCACCGCGTGGTCCGCACCAAACAGCAGCGGCGCAATCGTATTACGGTAGGTGTTTAACCCTTCCATCGGCAAATAAAGCGAAGCACCGTGCGGGGTTGCGTTAAGACGTGCTTCGGCTTCGGCAACGGCTTTCAGTTGAGGAATGATGCCATCCTCGTTGTAATACAGACCGATGCTGAGGTTCACTTTATCGCTGCGAGGATCTTCTTTGAAACGCTCCATCAAGGAGAGAATAGGGTCGCCGGCGTAGGCGTCTACTTTCTGAAACACGCGATGTTCTCCGGATTATTATGAGGCAGGGTTTTCAACAATAAACCGGAAGCGGAATAAGATCGAGGGGATGTTAACAGAAGCGGGATGCATCGCATCCCGTTAAAGCTCAGTCGATGTATTTCATCGCCACCCGCGACGTCAGACGCGTAATAAGTTCGTAAGCACTCACTTTTGTAATCTCAGCAATGCGTTCAACGGGCAGACCTTCACCCCACATCACCGCATCGTCGCCCGCTTTATCCTGCGCGCCGGGCCCAAGATCCACGCAAATCATGTCCATCGCCACGCGGCCGACAATTTTCACTTCACGACCATTGACCAGCACCGGCGTGCCCGTTGGTGCCGCGCGCGGATAGCCGTCGCCGTAGCCCATCGCCACCACGCCAAGCCGCGTGTCGCGCTCGCTGGTCCAGGTACCGCCGTAACCCACCGGCTCGCCCGCTTTGTGCTCCCGCACGGCAATCAGCTTTGATACCAACGACATCACCGGCTTAAAGCCTAAGTCCGGCCCCCAGGGTTTATTCTCAAGCGGGGAAACGCCATACAGGATAATGCCCGGACGCGCCCAGTCGAAGTGGGACTGCGGCCACAGCAGAATGCCGCCGGATGCCGCAATGGAGCGCATTCCCGGCTTGCCTTCGCAGAAGGTGTTGAAGATATCAAGCTGCTGCTCGGTTGCGCCGCATTCGGGCTCATCGGCACGGGCAAAGTGGCTGACGATATTGACCGGCTGACGCACATTTTTGCACTGGCACAAACGCTGATAAAACGCCTCCGCGTTTTCCGGGCGCACGCCCAGCCTGTGCATGCCCGTATCGAGCTTCATCCAGACGGTGACCGGCTCGCTCAGTTCAGCCGTTTCCAGCGCGGCCAGTTGTTCTTCGTTGTGTACCGCCGTGTGCAGCTGCTGGTCTGCAATGGTCGGCAGATCCGAGGCTTCAAAAAAGCCTTCGAGGAGCAGAATCGGTTGCGTAATGCCGCCTGCGCGCAGGCGGAGAGCTTCTTCGAGACGGGCGACGCCAAAGGCGTCGGCATCGGGGAGCGTTCGCGCGGTCTCAAGAAGACCGTGTCCGTAAGCGTTCGCTTTCACGACTGCAACGAGCCTGCTGGCGGGCGCCAGTTCACGCAGACGTTGCAGGTTGTGTCGCAGAGCGCGGCGGTTAATCACAACAGTTGCCGCTTGCATTTGAATTCCTTAGAAATTACTCATCATCATATTGAGGACCGGCATAGTTGTCGAAACGCGACCACTGGCCGTTAAAGGTCAGACGTACCGTACCGATGGGGCCGTTACGTTGCTTACCAATAATAATTTCGGCGATCCCTTTCAGGTCGCTGTTCTCGTGATAGACCTCATCACGGTAGATGAACATGATTAAGTCGGCATCCTGCTCAATGGAGCCGGATTCACGCAGGTCGGAGTTGACCGGGCGTTTGTCTGCACGCTGTTCCAGGGAGCGGTTAAGCTGCGACAGCGCCACTACCGGCACGTGCAGCTCTTTAGCTAACGCCTTGAGCGAGCGGGAAATCTCTGCAATTTCCAGCGTACGGTTGTCGGAGAGCGACGGGACGCGCATCAGTTGAAGGTAGTCGATCATGATAAGGCCGATGCCGCCGTGTTCACGGGCGATGCGGCGCGCGCGGGAGCGCACTTCCGTCGGCGTCAGGCCGGAGGAGTCATCGATATAGATGTTCCGTTTTTCCAGCAAAATGCCCATGGTGCCGGAGATGCGCGCCCAGTCCTCATCGTCGAGCTGGCCGGTACGGATGCGGGTCTGATCCACGCGCGACAGGGATGCCAGAGAACGCATCATGATCTGCTCAGAGGGCATCTCAAGGCTGAAAATAAGTACGGGCTTATCTTGTAGCATCGCCGCATTTTCGACGAGGTTCATCGCAAATGTCGTTTTACCCATCGACGGACGCGCCGCGACGATAATTAAATCCGACGGCTGTAAACCGGCAGTTTTTTTGTTCAGATCGTCATAGCCGGTGTTCACCCCGGTCACACCGTCGTGCGGCTGCTGGAAAAGCTGCTCTATACGCGCAACGGTGGCGTCGAGCACGTCGGCGATGTTTTTCGGGCCTTCGTCTTTGTTGGCGCGGCTTTCGGCGATTTTGAAGACGCGGGACTCGGCAAGGTCGAGCAGGTCTTCGCTGGTGCGGCCCTGCGGGTCGAATCCGGCTTCGGCGATTTCGTTCGCTACCGAGATCATCTCGCGAACGACGGCACGTTCGCGCACGATGTCGGCGTAAGCGCTGATGTTCGCCGCACTTGGCGTGTTTTTTGACAGCTCTGCCAGGTAGGCAAAGCCGCCGACGCTGTCCAGCTGCCCCTGACGCTCCAGCGATTCCGCGAGCGTGATCAGGTCAATCGGGCTGCCGGACTCCTGCAGGCGCGCCATTTCGGTAAAGATATGGCGGTGCGGACGGGTGTAGAAATCTTCAGACACTACGCGCTCGGCGACGTCGTCCCAGCGTTCGTTATCCAGCATTAAACCGCCCAACACCGACTGTTCCGCTTCAATCGAGTGCGGCGGGACTTTTAACCCTGCGACCTGGAAATCACGCTCGCGAGGTTCAGTCTGTTTGTTGAAGGGTTTGTTTCCTGCCATAGTGAATGGAGTTACCGAGATAAAGAGTGGGTCGAAAGATTACCATATTTTTCTTACGGAGGGAGCATGGCAACGCGCATTGAGTTCCAGAAACACGGCGGTCCTGAAGTGCTGAAAGCAGTGGAGTTTACCCCCGCTGCGCCTGGCGAGAACGAAATTCAGGTGGAAAACAGAGCTATCGGCATTAACTACATTGATACCTATATTCGCGGCGGTCTCTACCCGCCTCCGTCAATGCCGAGCGGCCTGGGCACTGAAGCGGCCGGCATCGTCAGCAAAGTGGGCAGTGCGGTTAAGCACATCAAAGAAGGCGATCGTGTGGTGTATGCACAGTCTGCCCTGGGCGCCTATAGCTCCGTCCACAACGTCCCGGCGGACAAAGCCGCCCTGCTGCCTAACGCCATCTCCTTTGAGCAGGCGGCGGCCTCCTTCCTGAAAGGCTTAACCGTTTACTACCTGCTGCGTAAAACCTACGAGATTAAACCCGACGAGCAGTTCCTGTTTCATGCCGCGGCGGGCGGCGTCGGGCTCATCGCCTGCCAGTGGGCGAAAGCCTTAGGCGCGAAGCTGATCGGCACCACAGGCAATGCCCAAAAAGCGCAGCGCGCGCTGCAGGCGGGCGCCTGGCAGGTGATTAACTACCGTGAAGAGAGCATCGTCGAGCGGCTAAAAGAGATCACCGGCGGCAAAAAAGTACGCGTCGTGTAT